>DASXGS010000017.1:0-8174 GCA_036488975.1 Rhizomicrobium sp.
GCGAATGCTCGATCCAGCGCCGTCATCAAAAGGTGATCGAAGAAGCGCCTTCGCCCTTTCTGGACGAGAAAACCCGCCGCGCCATGGGCGAGCAGGCGGTCGCGCTTGCCAAGGCAGTCGGTTACGACAGCGCCGGCACCGTCGAGTTCATCGTCGATCGCGACCGCAATTTTTACTTCCTCGAAATGAACACGCGGTTGCAGGTCGAACATCCGGTCACCGAGCTAATCACCGGGCTCGATCTGGTCGAACTCATGATCCGCTCCGCTGCCGGCGAAAAGCTGCCGATCGGGCAAGCCGATGTGAAGCTCGCCGGCTGGGCCGTTGAATCCCGCATCTATGCCGAAGATCCGTACCGCGGCTTTCTCCCCTCAACCGGCCGTCTAGTGCGCTACCAGCCGCCGTCGGAAGGCATGCGCGACAGCATCACCGTCCGCAACGACACCGGCGTGTACGAGGGCGGCGAGATTTCCGTGTTCTACGATCCGATGATCGCCAAGCTCTGCACGCACGCACCGACCCGCGAACGGGCCGTCTCGGCCATGGGAGAGGCGCTGGACCAATTCCGCATCGAAGGCATCAACCACAACATCGATTTCCTCAATGCGATCATGCATACCCCGCGCTTTCAGGAAGGACGTCTTTCCACCGCCTTTATTGCGGAAGAGTATCCGAACGGCTTTCACGGTCGTCCGCTGGATGGCGAACTCGGGCGCCGCTTCGCTGCCGCGGCCGTTGCCGTAAAGCTCACGCGCACCGCGCGCGCCTCGGCCATTTCCGGAACGCTCAACGGTGCCCATCGTCCCGGCGGAGATTTCGCTGTAACCGTTGGGGAGCGTACATTCCAGGTTGGCGATGCGTCCCTGCAATCCGGCTGGCTCGTCGCGACCATCGATGGCGAGCCCTACAGTGCCGCCATCCGCTGGCAACCCGGAGATGCGCTGCTGCATTTCTCTGAAAACGAGCGCGCCTCCGTCTTTCAGGTGACGCGGCTTGCCGGCGCCTACCGCCTCACCCATGGCGGCGCGCGCGTGCTGGCGACCGTGCGCAACGCGGAGGCCGCCTCGCTTGCCTCGCTGATGCCGAACAGGGCCGCGAAGGGCACATCGAAGGCGCTCCTGTGCCCAATGCCGGGGCTTGTGGTTTCGGTGAACGTGAAAGAAGGGCAGGAGGTAAAAGCCGGCGAGCCGCTGGCGGTTGTCGAAGCCATGAAGATGGAAAACGTGCTCACCGCCGAACGCGATGCCACCGTCAAATGTATCAAGGCCAAGAAGGGCGATAGCGTCGCGCTGGATCAGGTCATTCTGGAATTTGCGTAAGCGCCACGCCGTTCAGCCGAACGTCTTGCGGATTTGTATGTAGAGATGCGGCTGCGCGCGGATGGCAATCTCTTCGAGCGTATGGACCGACGTCATGTCCCGCGGCTCGATATAGTTGATGAATCGGTCCTGATATTCGAAGCGGCCGATGTTATCGATTTCGAAGTGCAGGCTTAGGGACGGCACAGGTTTCCACTCCCAATAGGCCGTCCAGTAGGGCGCCACCACGCGCCGGTGCCGCACCTGTTGAAGCCGGTAGTACCACTCGTCCCAGCAGTTGTAGTAGCCGATGCTCCATGTGGAATTGAGGCTCTCGATGTCCTGCCGGATGCGGAGCTCCACATCCTGCGGCCGCTGCCCGGAGATGATGCGCTCCACTCCGGTCGTCGGATCTGGAACACTGCTCCACTGCAGGCTGTTGATGGCTTTGAATGTGCCGTTGGTTAGCCCAAGCCAGTCGAGCGGAACCATTGCCGAGAAATCAAGCTTCTCGTTGGTGCCATTTCCGATATTGCCCGGCGCATCGAACACCCCGGCCGGTCCTCTGATGGGCACATAGTCGACGGTGTCGACGAGCTGCTCATGCATGAAGGTGACGGAGAACGCGCCCTTCTCCAGGAAGTGTCGCTCATACGATGCTTCGTATTGCGTGCGCTGGTCGGGCCGGAGATTCACATTGCCGGCGGTGATGCCGGTCCCGGTAAGGTTGCTGCTGGCGATGAAATTGTTGAAGTCGAGTTGGCCCACCACCTTCTCGTAGCGCAGGCGAACCTGCGTTTCGGGATCGGGCGCCCAGGTCAGCACGGCGCGCGGCTTCGCGTAGAAGAATGACCGCGAAAGGTTCACCTCGCCGGTTTCGCCGATGGTGGAAAACTCAAACCGCGCGCCTGCCTCGAGTGTCCAATCGTCGGCGAATTTCCAGGTTTCCTGGCCAAAGACTTCGCTGCGCCGCTCGAACACATGCGGATTGGGCACGGGCAGCGGCTGGTCCACGCCGTTGACGACAAATGCGCTGGTGCCATTCAGGAAGTTGTAAGCAGCCTCGCCGCCAGCCTCGAAGTTGAGCGCCGCGTTTGGGCTGAAGCGCAAGGTTTCGCGCGCGATCGTTTCTCCGGTGTGACTGGCCGAATTGAATTGTTCATGATCGCCGGGTGCAGATAGCGTGTTCAAATCCGACAGATGACTCAGCCGCTGCAGCAGCAGCGCCTCCACTTCGATGTCGCCGAGATGCCCATCCCAGTGCAGTCCGAGTTCGCCGTTGCGGTTGCCACTCACGTCCTTGATAGCGGTGCCCCCATCGTCTGGCGCCTGGTAGAAGTAGGCTGAATGGAATGGGCTGTCCTGCAGCGCAAGATTGGCTTTGAATTGCCCGCCGAACAGCGGAATGGTCGCCGCGCCGGTCAGGCCTCCGCCGGTGCCGAAGCCGTTGTAGCGTGCGGGCTGAAGCAGCGTGACCTGTCCCGAAGAATCGAACAGCCGGTGCGTGCCCCTACCGGCCGAGTCGTCGATGCTTCCGGCGCGGGTGATGGACGCTTCATAGGTGCTGTCGCCGGAATGATGAGTGTATTGCAGGCTCAGTTGCGGAACCGTGTGCCCGTCATCGACGAAGATGTTGTCTTCGATATCGGCGACGATCTCCGTCGAGTCTTCCTTCTTCAGCACCACGTTCGCGACCACCGTCTGCCCATGCATGTCGATGCCCGGCGCACCGCCGCGGATGAGCTCGACGCGCTCGACATTGGAGGCCGGAATCCGATTCAGGATGGAGTAAAGCGTGTCTGACTTGGATGTGGGGCGCTGGCCGTCGACCACCACGTTCCCGGCGGTTCCGGCAAATCCCCGCGCAGAGCCGACATCCACAAAGGTGAAGCCCGGGAGTCGCGAGATCATGTCGTAAGCGGTGTTGGCATGCGCCGCCGTAAAGAACGAGGCCGGATAGGTCAGAACATTCGATTCGTCAGCCTGCGCGCCGCCCAGCAGCAAAACCGCGCCGAACGCGCCGCCAATCGTGCTCCTTACTCGCACAAACAGTCCCCCTATGCCGCTGCCCAGCTAAACTCGCGATTGCGGCGCCGTTGCGGCAATGCGCGCTGTTTGCATGGCAGCCTTGCCGCCCGTCAATATCTGCGAAATACAGGTCGGGGCCGCGGTGAGGGCGCGGCTCGCGTTCAGGAGGGCAAATGGCTGCAGACCTCACGGCCCTCAAGCTGCGCATCGAGGGCGTGGTACAGGGTGTCGGCTTTCGTGCCTTCTTAATTCAGGAGGCGCGTTCGCTCGGGCTGGATGGCTGGGTGCGCAACCGCTCGGATGGAACGGTGGAAGCATTGGTCTCCGGCGACACCAAACAGGTGGAAGCGATTGTCGCCGCATGCATGCGTGGCCCTTCAGGCGCCCGCGTTGCCAACATCGACATGCAGAACGCGGAGCCGCCGGCAGAACCAGGCTTCCGCCATCGAGCGACGGTATGACCGCCGGCCACCTGAAGCAGACACATCCAACCGAATCGAGTTCAGCACATCCCACTGGACCGGCCACGATGCGCCCTGAAAAGACACGGCCTTGGGCAGAGGGGGAGCCAAACAGCGGCTGCGAACCGGCATTGCCGCTTGTGCCCAGCCCCCGACAAGCATCGGCGGCGGTTTTTCCGTTCGGAGAGACCGGTATCGGCGGGGGATCAGAAACCCCTGATTGCCAATCAGGTACCCTACCATCCGAGCCAGGCCCGCGGCTCCGCCGCCTATGCTTCTATCGCTTAGAGATTCCGCGCTGAAGCGGCCAAGCCCTTACGGGCGGCAGGCCCGCTTGTGGCTCAGGTCTCGTTGCAATAAAAAGGAGCGAGCGGTGGACCGAAGCGATGACTGACGACGCTTGGGTAATAGCAGCGAGTACCCATTTTCAATGCGCGAGATGTTGCGCCGGTTCTTCCGGTCGATCGGACACGAAAGAGTCTCACCGGAAGCACCTCCGGGCGTAAGGAAGCAAGCTCCCGTCGCGGTGATTTCTTTCAATAGACCCCACTATCTGTCTCAAGTGCTCGAATCCCTCGCCGCGCAGACGGCGCTGAATGGACGACATGTGGTGCTGTTTCAGGACAACGCCGTAAGCCCCTACTCCTGCAAGCGTTATGGCCGTGATGAGGATATCGCGGCTTGTATCGATATATTCCGCGGCCGCTTTCCCGAAGGTACGGTCGCACTGGCAGAGCACAATCTCGGCATAGCACGGAATTTCCTGAGGGCCGAGGAGTTCGTCTTTAACGAACTAGAAGCTGAAGCTTGCTATTTCTTCGAAGACGACATGATCCTGTCTCCGCACTACCTTACGATGATGGATCAGATCGCTTCGTTCGCTCTGACCAACGACAAGGTGGGCTACTTCACGGCGCACGGGCGCCTTGGTTTATCCCTGGAACGGCAAAGAGCGATGGCGCGACGGATGACGCGCATGGGTCTCCACTGGGCGTTCGGGTTGACCCGGCAGCACTGGCTCGACCTGCGCAGATGGCTTGAGCCCTATTATGGATTTTTGGAAGGTACTGATTACAACGCGAAGCCCACGCGGAAAATTGGATCGCATTATCGTAGCATGGGCATTCCCGTACTTGCGATGAATCAGGACGTGATGAAGAAAGCCGGCAGCTACGCACTCGGACACGTTAGCATCAGTACGTTCGCCTGCTTCGGAAAGTATATTGGCGCACAAGGAGTGCACCATTCGGCTGAGTACTACGACAAGACCCCCTACAAACACACGGTGCTCTACCCGGAGCCGGTTGAGCTCATATTTCCGAGTGCCGACGAGTTGGCGACGCTCCGTAAAACTGAAATGGACATCCGTTGGCGCCGTTTCCGAAGCCGTTTTGCGGAGGCACCGGCTCCAGAACTTGCGGAAAGTCCGACCGCAAACGTGAATGCCGGCTAGTTAGGCTCTTGCCCGTCTGCGCTTACGTACCATCCCTCCTGCTCTCTCGCTCCGGCTTCTGCATCTTTGCAGTATCCGCGCACGTTCAAGAGCGAACCATTCGGCCGGCTCGCCTTCATACATCCGCTGAAGGAAGTCTACAAAACGCTCTTGTAGCCCGGCCTTTTCGGTCTCGTTAAGTTCTCGCAGAAATCTGTTCTTTTCGGCCTTGTTCTTCTGCGTAAAGGCCACCTCGAAAGCATGCCGCTTCGCTTGCTCCCGATCGCATCGGACGCCAAGCACGGATTCAATCCGCTCGATGGCGGTATCGGGAGAGAACGCAACCACATCGTATTCCAACGCTAGCGTACCCTTAGCGCAAGCCCATTTAACAAACTTCGGTATTTGGTTCGAGAGTTCGTTCGCAGCGACATGAATATCCGTCATCAGCGAAAACTCTTTTCGCCCCGCGGCCCTGGCATGTGCACCTGCGTCTACCATCGAAAGGCAAATATCTCTTGGGTCTCGCCAGGAGGCGATGACTTGAAGCTGGCGTGTCGCCTGAAGCTCCTCCACGTATTCAAAAAGCGGGTCGGCGAGGGCCGCATGGGTCTTTACCGCAATCCGCCTCTCGCCGATGACTGAAAGGAGATCGTCGAGCCTTTTTCTGGTAACCGGCTGGATATAATTTATGCGATGGCCTGGGTTTACGACCTCATCCGGCAGTCGCTGCTGGAGATGGCCTGCATTTTCCAACATCCCCCTTACAAGTTCGAATGTAAGCGTGCTTCCCGATTTCGTGATGCCGTAACACAATATGAGCATCCCAGGTCCTTTCCGAGTACTCAGACTATAACGCCGATTCTTTGTCAGCTTGGAACGCGCCGGTTCGGGCTGCAAAGGTTGCAAACGAGCCCCATGCTCCCCGGGTAGCATCAGGACTTCAGCGCGGTTGCCTGTAAATAAGCGTCTCTTCAATCTCAACAGCATTCGAGGGAATTCGGCCCGCAATGGGGCCGCTACTCGCCTGTAGTACCTGAACTAGAGCCGAAGAAGGATGACCTCATGCCCGGATCGTTGGGGGAAAACCGGGATGGAAGCTGCTTCATGTTGACGTATTCGACCGCGCCAGCTTTATTCCAGATGAATGAGGCGGTCGGCCCCATCCGCTCGCAATCGAAACCGGCCCGGCTTGTCGCTGCATCTTGGCTGACGAATGAGCAATTTTGAACGTATATTTCGTCGCGCGGCGGCCGCTATTCGCCCTTCTGATGCGATATCAACTGTGCAACCCGGAGTGGAGGCGACATCGCTTCATTCGGGAGTAGAGCAGATTGATTGCCTTATCAATATTCTTGCGACGGGCGATGAGACGGCGATACGTGCCGCAGCCAATAAGTTGCGGACGACAGCCCCATTTCTGTACGCTGCCTTGTCCGACACGCTTTCAGCCGCTGCACAGGATGCCGCCGCAAAGCGCGACCACGACTATGCAGAGGTGATACGAGCCCGCGCGGAGGCGCTGCATCATTGGGATATCCAAACGAACAGGACCATTCTCGCCATAGTGGATGGAAGGCTGGACCCCGACGAAATCCGGCCCCATATCCGCTTCCCGTCGGCTACTTACGATGCAGAATATGCTTCGCAGAGCGAACAGGCTGGTAAGCGACACAAGGGTCCGCCGTCGGCCGTGGCGGAAAGAGATTTCGTTCCCTTGGCCTTCGGCCGCAATGTGAATCACGCGTTTCGTGGTTCTCATGCTGTCGCATTGGTGGAGACGGCCTTCGCCCTGATTGCCGCTACGAAGGGGCAAAGCTATCCGACAATACGCTGGATGGATATCGGCTGCGGGAGGGGAGAAATCGCGAATGGCGTAAATCCGACCCAATACGCGTCGGTCAAATGGGAAATCGTTGGATGTGATTTTCAGGAGGGCCGAATTGAAGTTGCAAATCGCCGACGATCCAAAGGCAGAACCTTTATCGTTGGAGATGCTTTCGATGTTCTCCGGGACTGCGGGGAACGCGCAATTTCGTTCGATCTCGTAACCATGTTTGAATTTCTGGAGCATTTGGAAGATCCGCTGAAATTGCTCGACGAACTGCGCGCGTTCAACCCGGAATTTGTGCTTGCCGGCTCTCCGCTTGAACAGACCTTCCGAAGCCCCCGCAACGCGCAACCTGACCGAGTACACCTCTGGTCCTTCAGTAGGAAAGCCTGGGAGCGGATGTTTGCGTTGGCGGGGTTTGACGTCGTGTTTAGTTCTGAGGCGCGCGTTGGTTCCTATATCGGGGGACTGGATTGGCTGAACATCATGTGCGGTCCACGCGATTATCTTCGTGAACATAGGCAGGATTTGCGGGTTCCGCCGCCCTGATGCGCTCCAATTCACTTTCAGCACCATCCCCGGTCCTCCGTCGCCGGTGACCTTTCGCCAAACGGCGAACCGAAGACTACAGTGGAGCTAGCTTAAGGTGTCTGGCTGTGGCTGCCCGCGATGGAGGGGGACTGGGACACGTCGATTTTCTCCACGCGGTCGCAATGCGGCGGGGTGCATATCAATCGCGTTTCGTAGCTGCAAGCGCATGCGCTACTGGACGTGACTAGGTGCCACCGCACTCGCGGTCGAACACCACCGCGAATTCCGCTTTCAGCGCCGAATCGACCTCTGCCATCAGTGCATTCACGCCGAGCGCCGCCAGGCTGGTCACGCCGTGACCGCGTACGCCGCACGGTATGATTCCAGAAAAGTGCGAAAGGTTGGGATTGACGTTGAGTGCGATGCCATGAAACGTCACCCAGTGTCGGATCCGCACGCCAATGGCGGCGATCTTGTCATCGCGTCCGTCGCCTCGGGTAACCCAGATACCCACGCGATCGGCTCGACGTTCGCCGCGCACGCCGAATTGCGCGAGCGTGCGGATCAGCCATTCCTCGAGATCGCGCACATAC
>DASXGS010000029.1:0-2871 GCA_036488975.1 Rhizomicrobium sp.
AGAACGGCATCGAGAACATGCTTCGCCATTACATTCCGGACGTGAGCGCGGTCGAAGCGGTGTAGTGCGCGGCCTGCGCAGCCCATGAAAATCCTGGCGGTAGATACCGCGCTCGGCGCCTGCTCGGCCGCCGTGCTCGACGGCGACGCCGTGCGCGCGCATGCATTGGAAACGATGGAGCGCGGCCATGCCGAAGCGCTTGCGCCGATGGTGCAGGGAGTGATGCGCGCGGCCAATGTGAATTTTGCCGAGCTTGAGCGTCTTGCCGTGACGACGGGACCGGGCACGTTTACCGGCCAGCGCGTAGGGCTCGCATTTATGCGCGGTTTGCGAATTGCACTGAAGCGTCCGCTGGTCGGAATCACCACGCTGCAGGCGATGGCGGCCGCAGCGATGGACGAAGCAGGCTCCGATTTCGGCGCGGTGCTGCACGATGCCAAGCGCGGCGAGGTGTACTTCGGACTCTATTCGCGCAACGCAACGCTGCTGCTCGAGCCCGTGCTTCTGCCGTTTATGGATGCAGTTTCCGCCATTCACGCGCACATTGGAGAACAACCGCTGGCCTTGGCTGGAACGGCCGCAGCGGCAGCCGCTGAAGCATTGCGTGGCGAGGCGTGTCTCACGTCGATTGTCCATCCGGATGCTTTGTGGGTCGCGCGGCTGGCGCGGCAGGCGCCCGAGCCGAGCGAAGCGCCGCGGCCGCTTTATCTTCGGCCCCCCGATGCGCGGCTGCCGGCGCGAACCTGATGCTGATACGGGCTGCGTGCCAGACCGACCTACCAAGGGTGGCAGCACTGCACGCGGGATGCTTCGCGGACGCGTGGAGTGTGCAGGAGATTCGGAATCTTCTCGCAACCGGAAACGTTCATTGCCTGACGGCTGGACGTGACGAACCGCACGGCTTCATTCTTGTTCGCATAGCGGCTGACGAAGCCGAAATTCTCTCTCTGGGGGTCGCACCGGAAAGCCGCCGGAAAGGGCTCGCGCACGCGCTCGTTTTGGCTGGTGCTGCACAGGCTTTCGCAGAGGGGGCGCGCCGCCTGTTCCTGGAGGTCAATGCGAACAACGCGGCTGCCGGCGCTCTCTACTGGCAGCTCGGGTTTTCCGAAGTGGGCCGCCGCAAGGGGTACTACGCGGATGCTGGCGGCGCGCAGGATGCCTTGGTCCTCGCCTGTCCGCTGCCGATTTCCACATAGGATTCGGCGCTGGGCTGGACTATTCTTTGTGACCGATGGACGCCGCATGACACGCATCGAACAACTTTGCGCCGAAAAGGGCCTCCGCATGACCGATCAGCGCCGCGTGATCGCGCGCGTGCTGTCGGAAGCGTCCGACCATCCCGATGCCGAGGAACTGTACCGCCGTGCGTCTTCCGTCGACCCGCACATCTCCATCGCCACCGTGTACCGCACGGTTCGCCTGTTCGAAGATGCTGGCATTCTCGAGCGACACGACTTCCGGAACGGCCGCGCCCGCTACGAAGAAGTCCCGGACGCGCATCATGATCATCTGATCGATGTGCAGTCCGGCACCGTCATCGAATTCCGTAATGAGGAAATCGAAAAGCTGCAGCGGCGCGTGGCGGAGGAACTGGGCTTCGAGCTGGTCGATCACCGGCTGGAGCTGTACGCAGTCCCCAAGAAGGCCAGGGCACCGGGCGAGCATTGATGCGGTCGTTGCGGGCCTTCATTCTGTTGTCGGTCTTTTTCCTCGCTACGGTCGCTTGCATTCCGTGGCAATGGAGCGCGCTCACATTCAGGCTGCCGCGCCGCAAGACGTTTCCCAACCGCTATCACCGCTGGCTGTGCCGTCTGTTCGGCATCCGCATCACGGTGATCGGCACACCGATCCGGCACCGCGGCGTCTTGATGGCAGCAAACCACACCTCCTATTTCGACATCATCGTGCTCTCCGGGAGCGCGCGCGTGGCGTTCGTGGCGAAGAAGGAGGTGGCCAAATGGCCTTTCTTCGGCACTCTGGCGCGCATGCAGGAGACGCTGTTCGTGGAGCGCGATCGCCGCAGCCAGACGGGTGTCGCGCGCGATGAAATCGCGGAGCGCGTGAAGCAGGGCGACGCGCTCGTGCTGTTTCCCGAAGGCACCTCCAGCGATGGCAACCGCGTGCTGCCGTTCCGTAGTGCGCTGATGGGTGCTGCGGAAGTGGAGCTGAGCAAGGATGCCCAAGGCCGGCCGGTGTATGTGCCGGTGCAGCCCGTATCGGTGAGCTATGTGGGGCTGAATGGGGTCCCGATGGGCCGCGAAAACCGGCCGCTCTACGCCTGGTATGGCGACATGGAACTCGTCCCGCACCTCTGGGAAGCGATGAAGACCGGACCTTTCGATGTGGTGGTGGAATTCCATCCGCCGCTGACGGTGGATGCCGTAGGTGGGCGCAAGGCATTGGCCGCCGAAGCTGAACGGATTGTGCGCGCAGGACAGACACGGGCGCTCGCCGGCGCCTATTGGGATGTGCCATCGACCTCAGCGCGGGGCCGCCGCGCACGGCGACCCAAACTGGCCAGCGCGCCGGCCTGAAATGCCCGTCCTTGCAAGCCTCTGCGGCAATCGCGCATAACCCCCGGCCCATGAAGAAGCTCTTCATCAAGACCTATGGCTGCCAGATGAACGTGTACGACTCCGCGCGCATCGCGGATCTGCTGGCGCCACTCGGTTATGCCACCGCCGATACGGCGGAAGCAGCCGACATGGTCGTGCTCAACACCTGCCATATCCGCGAGAAGGCGGCCGAGAAAGTCTATTCCGAGCTGGGGCGATTGCGCCGCCTGAAGGAGCGGAAGGCGGAAGCCGGCGAGCGTATGCTGATCGCCGTGGCGGGCTGCGTCGCCCAAGCCGAAGGCGAAGAGATCGTGCG
>DASXGS010000064.1:0-3175 GCA_036488975.1 Rhizomicrobium sp.
ATTCTATCGCGGGCTGCCCAGCGACGACTGGTCGCCCGGGCTGAACGCCAAGCTGATGCAGATCGCCCGCAGCAACACCGCCATGTACGACGCCGACATCTCGGAGATGGAGCAGATGCGTTGGGACGAGGACTACCTCGCCGGCCACGCCCGGCAGCTTGGCACAAAGCCCATTCGCGTGCTGACGAGTGGCAACCACGGTATCGGTCATCTGCCGGTTCCCGCGTCATTGCAGACTCCGCAGCACCAAGCAGACGAGCGCAGCTTCAACCAAGCGCAGGCGCGCTGGTTGAAACTGTCATCCGACGCGAAGCAGATTTTCGTGCCGAACAGCTCGGAATACATCCAGTTCGATGCGCCGGATGCGGTCGTCAACGCCGTGCACGACGTCTACGACCGCACGCCGCACATGAAACCCTAAGCCGCGGCTTCTCTGCGCGGCAGGTTCATGTACTTGCCGAATTCCAGCCGCGCGATGGTGCGGTTGTGCACCTCGTCCGGCCCATCTGCCAACCTGAGCGTGCGCTGGCTCGCGTACATACGCGCAAGGCCGGAATCGGTCGTCACGCCCGCCCCGCCCCACGCCTGAATCGCATCGTCGATGATCTTCAGCGCCATGCGCGGGCCCGCCACCTTGATCATGGCGATCTCCGTGCGCGCCACCTTGTTGCCGACCTTGTCCATCATGTCGGCGGCCTTCAGCGTGAGCAGGCGGCACATCTCGATGTTGGCGCGCGCATCGGCCACGCGCTGCTCCCACACCGAATGCTCGGCGATCTTCTTGCCGAACGCCGTGCGCGACAGCAGCCGCTTGCACATCAGCTCGAGCGCGCGCTCCGCCACGCCAATGGTGCGCATGCAGTGATGAATGCGTCCCGGCCCAAGCCGCCCCTGCGCAATCTCGAAGCCACGGCCCTCGCCGAGGATCATGTTCTCCACCGGCACCTTCACGTTCTCGAATACCACTTCGCCGTGGCCGTGCGGCGCATCGTCGAAGCCGAACACCGGCAGCATGCGCTTGATGGTAACGCCCGCCGAGTCCATCGGGACGAGCACCTGCGATTGCTGGCGGTATTTGTCGTTGTCGGGATCGGTCTTGCCCATGACGATCATGATCTTGCAGCGCGGATCGCCTACGCCCGACGACCACCATTTGCGGCCGTTGATCACGTATTCGTCGCCCTTGCGCTCGATCCGGGTGGAGATGTTGGTGGCATCGGAGGAGGCAACCGCCGGCTCGGTCATGATGTAGGCAGAGCGAATTTCCCCGGCCAGCAGCGGAGTCAACCACCGGTCCTGCTGGTGAGGGCTGCCATAGCGGTCCAGCACCTCCATGTTTCCGGTATCGGGCGCCGAGCAGTTGAACACTTCGGATGCAAACCCTACCCGCCCCATCATTTCCGCAAGCGGCGCATATTCGAGATTGGTGAGCCCGGCCCCATGCTCGCTTTCGGGCAGAAACATGTTCCACAGCGCTTGCGCCTTGGCCTTCTTTTTCAGCTCCTCGACGACGGGAACCACGATCCACGGATTGCCCTTCTCGCGGGCGGCGTGCATCTGCTCCTGATAGGTGTTTTCCGCCGGGTACACATGTTCTTCCATGAAGTCGCCGACGCGCTTCATCCATTCACGTTGCCGCGGCGAATAATCGAAATTCATTGATCCCTCCGGTTTTGCGAAATAGCGGTTGGCGAGGACTTTAGCCCGGCATAAGAGCGTTTGACAGCCGCCCAGACTCCCGGCAAGCACGCGGCCCATGCTGCTGTGGGCCGGGGTTCTCTGCCTTCTGATCGGAGTCTGCTGCTTCGCCATCGACCGGCGAGCGGTGCATTTCTTTCATGACCGCATTCACGCGCGCTGGTTCCGCCGCATCCGCCTGACCACGGATTACGCCAAAGGCGCGCGCTGGCTGATTGGCTCGGCGCTGGTGTTCGGGGCGGCCGAACTCGCGCAGCGCCTGATGGGTCCCAATCCGCTTCTTCACCTGATCTCGCGTGCGGCGCTGGCGTTTCTCGTCAGCCTTGCCGTGGCCAGCGCGATCCTGCACAGCATCAAGCTCGTGTTCGGTCGCCGGCGCCCGCGCGACGAGCTGGAGCATGAGCTCTACGGCTTCCGCCTGTTCCATTATGACTGGCAGCACGATTCCTTCCCATCGGGACACGCGATGACGATCTGCTGCGTGGCAGTGATCTTGTCCGGCGCCATGCCGCGGCTGGCCGTGCTGTGGTTCGGAGTTGCGGCCTACCTCGCACTCACGCGCGCGATACTGAATTCCCATTTCCTGAGCGACGTGTTTGTCGGTGCCGGCATTGGCCTTCTCGCCACCCGCGCAACGGTCCTCTTCCTGTTCGCCGATCTGGCCCGACCATGGTTCTGACCCGGATGCACCATGCTTGACCTCCTGACCGATGCCCACGCCTGGGCGAGCCTCGCTACGCTCACCGCGCTCGAGATCGTGCTTGGCATCGACAACATCGTGTTCCTGTCGATTGCCTCGCACCGCTTGCCGCCAGCACGCCGGCCGGCGGCACGCCGCATCGGCCTCTCCTTCGCCCTCGTTATGCGCGTGGCGCTGCTGTCGGGCATCGTGGCGATCATCGGTCTCTCCACCCCGGTCATCACAATCGGCGGCGATGGCTTCTCATGGCGCGATCTGGTGTTCCTCGCAGGCGGCCTGTTTCTGCTCACCAAGGGCACGCGCGAGATCCATGGGATGGTGGAAGGCGAAGACGAGAACCACCGCCGGCCGACTGCGAGCTTCGCCGGCGTCATTGTCCAGATCGCCATTTTCGACCTCGTGTTCTCCATCGACTCCGTGGTCACCGCGGTTGGTATGGCCGAGCACCTCGCCATCATGGTGGCGGCCGTCATCCTCGCCATGATTGTGATGCTCGCGGCGTCCGGGCCGGTGGCGAATTTCGTGCACCGCAATCCCACGGTGAAGATGCTGGCGCTGAGCTTCCTCTTGTTGATCGGCATGTCGCTGTTGGCCGACGGCATGCACTTCCACATCCCGCGCGGTTATCTCTACTTTGCCGTCGCGTTTTCCGGGATCGTGGAAGGCCTCAACCAGTGGGCGGCGCGACGCAGCGCAAAGCGGAACGGAACGCCGCCTAAACCTTGAGCTGCCCCGTGCGCTGTTCGATTTCGTCGCGCAGGCGGCGCTGCTCGTGTT
>DASXGS010000076.1:0-4098 GCA_036488975.1 Rhizomicrobium sp.
AAATTCCTGTTCTTCCTGTTCATCGCCGTCTTCCTGGTCCTTCTCATTCTGGGATTTACCGCAGCGCGACGTTTGACGGGAAGATAGCAGGCAGCCATGCGCGCGATGTTCCGGTTCGGCCTCTGCAGCGCAGAAGCCGAAGCGGATTCCGCAGCCGACCGGCTGACGCTGGCGCGCTGGTCACTCGCAGCAATCAACCCGCTCGGCGGGCGGCTGCGCTGCGGCGCGTTTCCTGCCTCGGACGGCGCAGACATTCCCTATCGCCTCTGGCTGCCGCGGGAAATCCGCGCCGGCATCCTGCTGCTGCACGGCGCCTGCGACTATTCCGGCGCCTTCGACGAGGTGGCGCCGCGGCTGGCGCGCCGTGGAATTGCGGCGCTTGCCATCGATCAACGTGGTTTCGGTGCCACGGCGAGCCGGGGCCAATGGGCTGGCCACGTTCGAATGGCCGAGGACGTGGCGAATTCAATAGCCTTTCTGCGCACCCGCATGCCGGCCGGCAGGCCGATCTTCGTTCTCGGCGAGAGCATGGGTGGCGCGATTGCAGTTATTGCAGCGGCACGCGCCTTGATGGAGGGCGGCGGATTGATCCTGATTGCGCCCGGGGCCATCGCGTCGCTCTATTGGCGCCAGGTGCTTGGTGCGGCCGTGCGCATGCTACGTTTATTTCTCCGCGGACGTGCCCTGAGCTTCGATCGTGTCTCCGGCTGGGACCTCGCCCCCGGAGCCGCCATCCGCTTGATGGGCGATCCTCTCGTGTTGCGGACATTGCGGGCAGACATGTTGGCAGGCCTGCTCGAGCTCTCGTGCGAAGTCGTGCAAGAAGCCACACGCGTCTCAATTCCGGCGCTGACGGTGGTCGGCAATCGGGACGATGTCCTGCGGCAGGCTTGCATTCGCCGCCTTCACCAAAACCTCGCCGGCGAAAAAACCTGGCAATGCATCGAAGATGGGCCGCATCTCTTGCTCGACTGGCAGCGGGCTGACGAAGTGATTGCCCGAACTCTCGGCTGGTTGGACGAGCGGCTCGCGCCGTCTGCGCGCGCTCAGGCGATTGCGTCGGTGGAGGTCTTCTCTGGCGCAGGCGGCGGTGCGGCCGCGCGATCCACAAACATGGCGAGGCGTTTGCTCCAATCCATCTGGGGCGCCACATAGGCTTCGCGAAACCACGGCATGTTCTTCTTGTCGAATACACAGGCGCGCATGAAATCGAGTGCGGTTCGAACTGGCCATTTCTTCACCGCGTCGCGCTGATAGCTGACATACATGGGCGCAGTGAAACGCACGCCGATTTCGATCGGCACGAAGGAATCGTCCACGAGTACGGCATAGGTCGGCAAGAGCGCGATGCCCGCGCCGCAACGAACGGATTCTGCGAGACAGCCGGTGAGATTCGTAAACAGCAGCGCATGCGCGTTGGCATCTCCGCGCGACCAGCTCGCCCACGAGCCCATGTCGGAGAGATACACCGCGAGATCCAGCAGTCGATGCCGCGACAGTGCCTCGATCGTCTGGGGCATGCCGTGGATGCGCAAATATTCGCGCGAAGCAAATGGAATGAAATGCAGGGTGGCAAGTCGAACGGCAATCGGCTCGGTTTCGGTGGGCTCGTAATAGTGCACGTGCAGGTCGAAGAGCTCGCGCTTGTCCGCAGTCGGATCGTTGGCGCCGAATACCTTCAGCTCCACATTGGGATAGCGCGTGAAGAAAGGCGCGAGAAAGCGTGACATCCAGTAGGTTGCCACGCCTTCGCCCATGAAAATCTTGCAGTCGCCTTCGACACGCCGGCCGATGCCCGCGACCTGATTGGTGGCGCGCATCAGCGCGGCCTGGGCCGCACAGGCGTCGTTGTGGATGCGCTGGCCGTCGGCGGTGAGGCGCGGGCCGCGCCGGTCGCGGTCGAACAGGCGCACCCCGATGTTTTCTTCCAGCCGGAGAAGCCTCCGGCTCACCGTCGGCTGCGTCATGTTCAGCTTCGCGGCGGCCCGGTTGAAGCTGCCGGCGCGCACCACTTCGAGAAAGACGCGGAAGTCGTCCCAGTCGACTCCTTCAGGCCCTTCGTCCATATCTGTATAAGGCAATTCATTCATGGTTATTTCCTAGCCGCGATTTCTAATGCACGTTTCCGATATGGCGTAGCGGAAAGCATACGCGAACGGGCGCAAAGAACGCCAGTGGGTCAAATGGGTGTGGGGGCTGTGCCATGCAAAAAAACCTCAATGATGTCTTGGACTTGGTGGCAGACAAGGCTGCCGAAGAACCGTGGATGCAGGTGCCCGGTAGTGGCATCGTCTTTGTGCGCCGGGCGAAGGAGCATGAGATTGTTCCTATTCACGAGTTAACGAAGGAGCTGATTTCGGCCGAGGTCGCGCCGCTCAGCGTTGTGTCAGAAGCGTATAAACGAAACCAAGACACCTTCTGGACCGTGAACCGCGCCTCCGACACGACGAAGGTAGATGCACGCATGGTCGGCTACATCGGCATGCTGCATCTGAGCCAGGCGGGACGCGACCGGCTCGAGAGTGGAAATTTCGACGCACATGAGCCGGATGTCCGCCTGCTGGTGCCCAGCCACACCCGGCCCGCCGCCATCTACGTCTGGGCCATCATCGCCCCAAAGGTGGGGCGGCAGGCCACCAATCTCGTCGCTCACGCATTGGGAGCGGAACTCTATGGCGGTGTGCCGATCTTCGCGACCGCCGGAACTTTGCGCGGCATGAACCTGATGAAGGGCTATGGCTTCAGCGGCGCTGCCGGAAGCGAGGGTCTCGGCCAGCTGTTTCGTCTGGATCAGGCGCGGGACGCGGTTCGGACCTCTTCTGCCGCGTAAGGGGGGAAGCCATGCAATTGAAGGCGATGGTCGCGGCCACCCCGGACGCGATTCAGAAGGTTTTCGCGCTGCGGGCGGCGGTGTTCATAATCGAACAGAACTGCCCCTACGACGAAGAATTCGACGGCAACGATTATTGCGCCACGCATATTCTGGGGCTGGTGGATAACGAGGCCGCTGCAGTGCTGCGGGTGCGCTTCTTTGCCGAATTCGCGAAGATCGAAAGGCTGGCCGTGCTGCCGCGCTTTCGGCGCACGCTCATCGCGAAGATCGTGGTTGAAGAGGGGATCGAGATCTGCCGGCGCAAGGGCTACCGCACCTTGTATGGGCACGCGCAGAAGCGGCTCACGAGATTCTGGTCGCGCTTTGGCTTCCAGCCGCTCAAAAAGAACGTATCGCTCATCTATTCGGATCACGAATATGTGGAGATGGCGGCCGAACTCGCGCCGCACTCCGATCCCATCACCATGATGAGCGACCCGTATCTGATCGTCCGGCCGGAGGGCTATTGGGATGCGCCGGGCGCGCTCGACCGATCGGCCGAACGCCCGGCCACCAACCCGCACTGAGCGGAACTACTTCGCCGGCTTGCGGAACTTGAGGACGAACTGGTCGGTCTTGCCGCGGATGGCGGGATCGAACACCGGCTTCTTGTGATCGTCCGCCGGGTTCTTGAGTCCGTCGTCCTCGCCGACAAACCGGAAGCCGGCCGCGGTGACCTCCTGCTTCACCAACCCGGGATCGATGCGATGCAGCGTGTTGGTGTCGCGCGCACCGGAACCTGCCTCCGCCGCGTGGTCGAGCACGATATATGTGCCGCCCGGCTTCAGCGCATTGAAGATCGCCTTGTTCATGGCCGCCATATCGATCGGGCCGAAGTTCGGATTGTGGAAGTCGTGATAGTTCTGCGACGTCCATACCACATCGACGTTTTGCGGTACGGTGAACTTCGCAAGCAAGGCGTGTACTAGCGATGCGTTCGGGTAGTTCGCGGTATCGTTCGTCACGGCCGCGATGCCAGGCGGCTTGCCGTTCAATCGGCCGTCGAGCTCCGACGGAAAATAGGCGTACACATGGCCACTAGGCCCGACTGTCTTCGCGAAGAGCCGTGTGAAGTAGCCCTTACCCGGCATGACATCGACCACCGCGTCACCCGGCTTGATGCCGGCGAATATCAGCATCTCGGCAGGTTTGCGGTCGGAATCGCGCGCCACATCTTCCGCCGGTCGCGCTTTGTCGGCGACGGCCGCCGCAATGTAGGACGGCGT
>DASXGS010000174.1:0-2703 GCA_036488975.1 Rhizomicrobium sp.
ATCGGGCAGGAGGACGCGACCTATACCGAGGCGCGGGCCGCAATCGGGCGGAATAATATCGTCGGCGTCACCTGCCACAACTCGCGCCACCTCGCGATAGAGGCCGCCGAAGCCGGTGCCGACTACGTTGCCTTCGGCGCCTTCTATCCCACCAGAACAAAGGACCCGAAGGCTAAAGCCGAGTTGGAAATCCTGCGCTGGTGGAGCGAGCTGATGACGGTCCCTTGCGTGGCCATTGGCGGGATTATGGTGGAAAACGCACGGCCGCTGATCGAAGCCGGCGCCGATTTTCTGGCGGTGTCCGCCGGCGTTTGGGAGCATCCGGAGGGCCCCGCGGCAGCCGTCAGGAGTTTCAACAACCTATTCCACTAACCGACGCGTGCCTGCTCGCCCCTTGCCGCCGCCCGCAAATCAGTCTCACACTCCGCCCACCAACCTGGGAGGGGAGGAATATGGCTCTTAACGCCAGAAACGCCGCGTTCGTTCTCGGCGTCATTATGCTGATCGTCGGCGTGCTCGGATTTGTACCCAATCCGCTCGTGGGACCGACGGCCTTGTTCGTCACCAACAACCTGCACAATCTCGTGCACATCATCAGCGGCATCTTCTTGCTGATCGGCGTCTACACGGCGCTTGGGCCGAGCCTTGCGCTCAAGATCCTCGGCATCGTGTACGCCGTTATCGCCGTGGCCGGCTTCGTCATGATGAAAGGCGCCGCCGGCATGATGTTCGGCCTTATCGCCATGAACATGATGGATCACTGGCTGCATGTCGTGCTCGCCATCGTGATTCTTGCGGCAGGCTTCGGCCTGCCGGCGATGCGCAGGCCACTTACCGCGTAAGTTCTTATCGACCTGACTTTCTCCGCCCGGATGACAATCCGGGCGGGGATTGTTAGAACGCGCGCCCTTTTCAATTCAGGTCGCGTACATGCCGAAGATTGCCGGAAACGAAATCCGCCCTGGCGCCATGATCCAGCACGATGGGGGGCTATGGCTCGCTGTCAAAACGCAGGCCGTGAAGCCCGGCAAGGGCGGCGCTTACAACCAGGTGGAGCTCAAGAACGTCGTCACCGGCACCAAGCTGAACGAGCGCTTCCGTGCCGACCAGGGCGTGGAGGAAATCTATCTCGAAAAGAGGGACTTTCAGTTCCTCTACGCCAGTGGCGACACGCTCACCTTCATGGACACCGACACCTACGATCAGATCGAGATCGATGCCGGCTTTATCGGCGATCAGGCGCAGTTCCTGCAGGACGGCATGAAGGTGCTGGTGCAAACCTACGAAGGCAAGCCGATCGGCATCAAGCTGCCGCAGCATGTGACGCTGCAAGTCACGGAAGCGGATCCCGTGATGCGCGGCGGCACCGCCGCGCCTTCCTACAAAGGCGCCACGCTGGAGAACGGCCTCAAGATTCAGGTGCCACCCTTCATCAATGCCGGCACCAAGGTCATCGTCTCCACGGAAGACGGCTCCTACATTCGGCGCGCGGAATGAAGCCACCCTTCGCGGCGCGTCCTTCGACAAGCTTGGACGCGCACCTCAGGGTGACGTACGAAGCTTCGATTGCGTCATCCTGAGGCGCGAGCGAAGCGAGCCACGAAGGAGCCGCATGCCCTACCTTTCTCCCGCCCTGAATGTGATGACCTCCGCCGCGCGCAAAGCGGGCCGCAAGCTCATCCGCGATTTCGGCGAAGTGGAGAACCTGCAGATCTCGATGAAGGGGCCCGCCGATTTCGTCACCGTCGCCGATCAGCGCACCGAGCGCATCCTGATCGAGGAGTTGCAGAAGGCGCGGCAGGGTTATCCGATTCTCACAGAGGAATCTGGCTTGGTCGATGGCACGGACAAGTCGCACCGCTTCATCATCGATCCGCTGGACGGCACCACCAATTTCCTGCACGGCATTCCGCACTTCGCGATCTCCATCGCGCTCGAGCGCGACGGCCAGCTGGTCTCCGGCGTCATCTACAACCCGATAACCGACGAGATGTTCACCGCCGAGCGCTCCCACGGCGCCTACCTGAACAACAAGCGTCTGCGTGTCGCCGCGCGCAAGGAGCTGAAAGTCTGCCTCAGCGGCACCGGTATTCCCTTCATGGGCCGCGGCACGCCGGAAGATCATGAGCATTATCTGAAAGAACTGCGCGCCGTGATCGATTCAACGCCGGGCGTTCGTCGTTTCGGGTCCGCCGCGCTCGATCTCGCCTGGGTGGCAGCCGGCCGTTTCGATGCGTTCTGGGAACACGGGCTTGCCGCCTGGGACATCGCCGCCGGCATGCTGATGGTGCGTGAGGCGCACGGCGTCGTCACCGATCTCAAGGGCGGCGACCGCATGCTGCAGTCCGGCGACATCCTCGCCGCCAACGAACAGCTCCACCCGCAACTGCTCAAGCTGCTGAAGGAGGCGGGGAAATAGCGTATTGCCTCCGCCTTGTGGGGAGGTCGGCGAGCGAATCCTGCCGGGTGGGGGACAACACACTTTTTTCAGATGTAAACGCTCGGCTATTGCGGCGTGGTCGCCGGTGCGAACGCGTACCGCTCGATGGAGGGGTAATCGGCGCGCTGCCAGAGGCCGATGAACTGAATCCATTTGCCCGCGGTGCGTGCATCTTCGCCGGGCGCGGGATCGTCCATGCGGCGGTTGTCGATGCTGAGCACGATATCGTTCTTGAGCCAGAGCTTTCCGTCCGGCCCGCGCGT
>DASXGS010000210.1:0-9273 GCA_036488975.1 Rhizomicrobium sp.
AAATCCTGCCGAAAGGCCGATTGCCACGCAGTTCCTGTTCCATTGTTTCTTCCGGCGGCCGGTGACGAAGCGCAAGAAGCGCGGCTCCGCCAATGCCCGTCCCTCCAGCCGCTGTGAGAGCAAGCCCCACGCTGCATCGTCGTTCAGATATCGGCTGCAATACACATAGCCGTTGCCCACGCGGTGCTGCAGTGGAATGCGCCAGCGCCAGCCCGCTTCAGCTGCAATCGCGCGCGTGTACGGGACGGGCGCGTCGGCGGCCTCGCAGGGCACCGCTACGCTGCGGTCGCAGGGCAGCCAGTTCGTCCAGTCCTCGTATCCGGTGTGTAGAGCCTGTTCGATCAAGAGGCCGCGAAACCCCGAGCAGTCGATGAACAGCTCGCCGTCGATGCGCTCACCGTTTTCGAGTGTGATGGATTCCACGAATCCGCTCTCGCCGTTCAGCCCAACATCCACCACCTTGCCTTCGGTGCGTACCACGCCGCGGCTTTCCGCATAGCGGCGCAGGAAGGCCGCATAGAGCAACGCATCGAACTGGAAGGCGTAGGGAAACGCGTGCGGCGGCAGGCCTAGGGTCTCGGGCCGTGAGAAGCGCCCGAGGTTTGCCGCCAGGATC
Source organism: Rhizomicrobium sp. (assembly GCA_036488975.1). Classification (GTDB taxonomy): domain Bacteria; phylum Pseudomonadota; class Alphaproteobacteria; order Micropepsales; family Micropepsaceae; genus Rhizomicrobium. The sequence goes on from DASXGS010000210.1 coordinate 617, forward strand.
GGCAGCGAATAATCTTCCAGCGGCGTGTTGTCGCCATTCGCTTTAAGCCGCAGCCAATGATGGTGAAAGGAAACGCCGCCCATCGGCTGGCCATAACGGGCGAAGGAATGAATGTAACGGTCGCCGATCTTGCCCCAGTCGCGAAATTGCACGCCGAGCTTGAAGGTGGCCTGTGTGGCCCGCATGAAGTCCGGCTCATCCAGACCCAGCATCCTGTTGAACTCGCGGATCGGCGGCACCGTGGATTCGCCCACCCCGACGGTGCCGATTTCCGCCGATTCGACGAGCCGGATGCTGAGGTCGCGCATGTCGAGAGTGCGGGAAAGCGCGGCGGCCGTCATCCAGGCCGCCGTTCCGCCGCCCACTATCACAACTTTGCGGATCCGGCGGTCGCCGCTTGAAGCATCCGCCATCATTGCGATGGCGGCGCGACTGCGCCTTGTCGTTCGAGCCAGTCCTGATGGCTCGGCATGCTCGCCGCCGCGCGTGCGACCAGCGCTCTCGTTTCGCGCAAGTGCTGACGCACCTGATCTGTTTCGATAATGTCGACCAGCGGATCGTAGCGCTCCGGCCACACGCGCTGGCCGAGGTAGACGGCCTGCCAGCTGCGGTCGAGAAACATGCCGTCCTTGTAGCGCACGATGTGCCCGCGCCGGCGGAACAGTTCCAGCTTGTAGGCAAGCGAATCCGGCACCTCCATGGCGCGCACATGCCGCCACAGCGGCGCGTCGTCCCGTTCGGTTGCGTGATAATGCAGGATCAGGAAATCGCGCACGCGCTCATATTCGAGATCGATCACCCGATTGAATTCCTGGACATCATCCGGATCGATGCGCCTGCGGGGAAGCAGCTCGATCAGCGCCGTCACCGCCGCCTGGATGAGATAGATGCTGGTCGATTCCAGCGGCTCCAGAAACCCGCCAGCCAATCCCACCGCCACGCAATTGCGGTTCCACGATTTCGCCCGCTTGCCGGTGACGAAGCGCAGGAATCGCGGCTCGGCCAGCATTCGCCCCTCGAGGCTTTGCACCAGTGCATCGCGGGCCTCCTCGTCGGCAATGAAATGGCTCGCATAAACATAGCCATTGCCCACGCGGTGCTGCAGTGGAATGCGCCATTGCCAGCCGGCTTCGCGCGCGGTGGAGCGGGTGTACGGAATCAGAGCCTCAGCGCTGTCGCAGGGCGCCGCCACCGCGCGGTCGCAGGGCAGCCAGCGGGTCCACTCCTCGTAGCCGGTCTTGAGCGTCTGCTCGATCAGCAATCCGCGAAAACCGGAGCAATCGATGAATAAATCCGCCTCGATCCGCTCGCCGTTCTCGAGAGTCACGGACTCGATGAAACCGTCTTCCGTGCGCACTGACACATCGACGATCTTGCCCTCGGTACGAACCACGCCGCGCTGCTCCGCATAGGCGCGCAGGTAAGGCGCGTAGAGCGTCGCATCGAAATGATAGGCGTAGCCGTAGGTCGAGAACACGGAATTGTCTTGCGCCGGGAAGGCGAACTTCCCCAGCTTTCCGGCAACCACGGGCAGGGAGTAGTCGAAGAGTCCGTTCTCGGCTTCCTCTCCGAGCCGGTGCAGCTTCAGCCAGTAATGGTGGAAATCCACACCGTTCCACGGGCGCCCGAATTCGCCAAAGGGATGAATGTAGGCATCGCCGATACGCGCCCAATCGCGAAATTCGATACCGAGTTTGTACGTCGCCCGGGTGTGACGCATGAAATCGGCTTCGTCGATTCCGAGCGTCTGGTTGAAGTGCCGGATGTGCGGGACCGTCGCTTCGCCGACCCCCACGATGCCGATCTCGCCGGATTCAATCAGCCGGATGGTGTATCGGCCTCGGAGTTTGTGGGCGAGCGCAGCGGCCGTCATCCAGCCGGCGGTGCCTCCGCCCACGATCAGAATTCGCGGGATACCATCCGATTCCATGCCCCGTTTTCCCTTTGCCCCGCCCCGCCCCGTGTGACCGCCATGTCACACAGTTGTCGATTTCGCTTTTCCCGCTTTAACGCTTCCTAGCGGCCCCCTTCGACTCATGGTAGCGGTATCATAGGACGGGAAATGGCAGTATCTCCGACTGTGACGCAATTAATACACCATTCGGGCTTTTCTGAAGTGCAAATTGTCCAGCGCTGGCAACGCGTCGTTCGATATGTTAGCGCTGTCAATCAAGAGTTTGGCTGGAGAGCGGCGGCCGGAGCCCGCTCAGCAGGGGGAAATTACTAGACCATCGAAAATCGGTTTTTGGTGCAGCGCCGGCGCATTGGGACCGCAACCACACAAGGCCCGCTAACGGGCCAGGGCAACCGCGGGACGGGCAGGAACGCGGTCGCGACTTCGGGAGGGATGTCGTGGTTAAGCTGAATGAACTGCTGTTAAGCGGTGTGTCGCTGCTGGCCGTGGGCGCGGTCGTTTCGCCCGCGTTGGCGCAGGACCAGGGCGTGGAAACGATCGTCGTCACCGGTATTCGCGCCAGCCTGCAGAGTTCCCAGAACATCAAGCGTAATGCGGATGTGTTCGTTGACTCGATCACGGCCGAGGACATCGGCGCGCTCCCGGATCGCAGCGTGACGGAAGCGCTGCAACGCGTGCCGGGCGTGCAGATCAATTATTTCGCCGGCGCCAACGATCCCGACCACTTCTCGGCCGAAGGCAGCGGCATTACCATCCGCGGTCTCAGTGACACGCAGAGCCTGCTGAACGGCCGCGAGACGTTTTCGGCCAACAATGGCCGCATTATCAGCTTCGCAGACGTGCCGCCCGAGCTGATGAGCGGCGTGGATGTCTTCAAGAGTCCCTCAGCCGACATGATCGAAGGCGGCATCGGCGGCACGGTAAACCTGCGCACGCGGGTCCCGTTCGATCAGGACGGCCAGCTGATCGCCGCATCGGTCGACGGCACGTGGGGCGACAAGGCGCACAAATTCTCGTTCGACGGATCGGGCCTGTATTCCAACCGCTGGAGCACCCCGATCGGCGAATTCGGTTTCCTCGCCAATGTCAGCCGTTCGCAATTGTTCATCAAATCGGATGGTACTCAGATTGCGGCCTGGGGTCCCGGGAACGCGACCACGGTGCCCAATCCTGGTTTTGGCGGCCCCTTTAGCGGCCAGCCGATCATGCCCAATTGCCCGGCTACCTGTTATATCCCCGCCGGAGCGGACACCCGCGTTCAGCACTACAATCACGAGCGCCAGGGTTTTGCGAGTGCTGCGCAGTGGAAGAGCAACGATGGAACGATGCTCGCCACCCTTCAATTCATCCGTTCCGACGCGAACGAGACTTGGAACGAGGACTCCCGGGACGTGGCGGCGGACGTCGTGGCTGGCGGCGGCAGCACGCCGAATCCGCCTAGCGCGGGGTACGAAATGCCTCTGCCCGGCACGCAGTGGAATTTCGACAAGAACGGTCTGTTCGAGAACGGCTACATCACGCAGCTGTCCGGATGGCGCTCCGCCGATCCAACCGTTCCGCTTTGGGGCGTGCAGGCGCAAGACATCACCCGCGGTGTGGTGCAGGAGCTCATCACCAACGATTTCTCCGGCCATCTGCGCTGGACGCCAACCGACCGGTGGGCATTCGACCTCGATGCTCAGCATGTCTGGTCTTCCACAAACAACGTCGATGTCCAGACGATGATAGGCAACTGGGACACCGTGAAGATCGACACGCGCGGCGATATCCCGAAGGTGCAGTTCCTGCCGCCGACCAACGATGCCGCCCAGGATCCGAACGTGTGGTTCACCGATCCCGGCAACTACTTCTGGCGCTCTGCAATGGACCATATTGAGCAGAGCACCGGGCACGAAAATGCCTTCCGGGCCGATGCCGAGTACATGCTCAATACCGGGTGGCTTGACTCGATCAAGGTGGGCGGCCGGTATTCGGATCGCGAACAGGATGTGCGCTACACGACGTACAACTGGGGTGCGCTCAGCGAAGTGTGGGACGGTAGCGGTGGGCCGATCTGGCTCGGCCAGAATTCGTATGCCGCAGACAATATTTACGGCCCGCTCGAAGGCAACCCGGGCACGTCGTGCTACTGCGCCGTGGCGCCGAACAGCCGCCCCGCGGCTGCAATCATGGGCGCCGATCTGGTCAAGGCTTACACCTATCCTGGGTTCCAGGGCGGCGATGTACCCACCCCGGTGCATGGTCTTTTCCTGAAACCCGGCAATCCTGCCAAGTATTACGGCGCCTTCAGTCAGAACATGTTGGCGATCAATCAGGCGTGGCAGTCGATTGGCGGCAGTTCTGGATGGGTACCGGTTGGGATGCGCCCCGGTGTCGTCCCCGGTACGCCCTTTCTGCCGAATGAAATCAACAACACGCAGGAAAAGACCCGGTCCTTATACGCCATGCTGCGCTTCGGTTCGGAAGGACCGATCACCGGCAACATTGGCGTGCGGTGGTATCACACGGAAGATACCGCGAATGGCTTCGTGGCCTACCCAACGAGCGTGGGGACCGGTCTGCAAGGCCCGACGCCGCAGCCAATCTGCAATCCCAATCAGGGCACGTTGCCCGCCATCTGCAATTTGCCGCCAGCGCAACAGCAGCCATTCATCCAATTCTGCAATCCGGTGAAAAGCGGTCCTCCGACCGGGACGCCGCCCGTCCAGAACTGGGTTTGTGCCGGCGGCTCGCAAACACAGAATGCACGCAACACCTTTGATGACCTGCTCCCCAGCTTCAATGCCAAGGTCAAGCTGACCGACGACATGCTGATCCGTGTGGGCCTTTCGCAATCCATCACGCGTCCGGACATGGGCTATCTGCGCGACTATACCCAACTCTCGCCCACCGGACTCGCGGCGCCGGACTTCTTCACCTACACGAACACCAATACCACGGTCGGCAATCCGTTCCTGAAGCCGGTGAAATCCGACAACCTCGACCTGGCGTGGGAATGGTATTTTGCCGACGTGGGTTCGCTCACCGTGGCGACATTCCTGAAGGAGCTTCACGGCTACTTCACCAGCGACACAGTGGGGCGCGATTTCACCAACAACGGCCAGACGCTGTTCTTGAACTACGCGCAGCCGGCCAACGCGCGGACCACTGGCGAAGTCAAGGGGTTCGAAGCGGCGTGGAGTCAGTTCTTCAACTTCCTGCCCGATCCGTTCGACGGGCTCGGCATCAACGCCAGCTACACCTTCATCGACAGCGGCGGCGTGGCGCCGCTCAACATCAGCAACGGTGGCGGGAACTCCGTGGCCGGCACCGGCTGCACCAGTCCATGTATTCCGGGTGCGAACGCCGCGTTTTATCAACGTCTGCCGCTCGATCAGCTCTCGAAGCACAACATCAATCTGGAGGGCATCTACGAGAAAGGCCCGATTCAGTTCCGTATCGCCTGGAACTGGCGCTCCCGGTTCCTGCTGACGGCCCGCGACGTGATCTATCCCTTCGCGCCGATCTACAACGAAGCGACGGGAACGCTCGATGGTTCGTTCTTCTATTCGGTCACGCCGAATCTGAAGTTCGGTATCCAGGGCGTGAACCTGCTGAACGAGGTCACGCGCACAAGCCAAGTTGTGAATACGAACATGCTGACGGCCGGCCGCTCCTGGTTCACCACCGATCGGCGGCTCTCGCTGGTGGTCCGCGCGCAGTATTAGCGGACTGCTGTGCCACGTTGGAATGAGCCGGAGGCGATCTCCGGCTCGTCTCCTTTTACGGCAACCCCCTAAGGGGGCCTACTGCGGGTTTTCGAGGCTGAACATCGCGGACTCGTCGTCATAGGCGAACAGTTCGGCGAACCGGCCCCAGCCGATCACCGCATCGAGCGTCTCCTCGGCGGCCTCTGCGGTCATGTAGTCCTCCAGCTCGTCCTCGAAGCGGCTCCAGGGTGCGGTGTGGCTCGCCCGCTCGTCCAGTACGCGGCGGATGTGCGCTGCCAGCGGCACATAGCTCATCAGCGCGCGCGAGAAGATTTCCTTGCGCACGTTGGTGTCCTCTTCCGCAAACCGCTTGCCCATATGCGTGAGCCTGATGTCGCCGCCTTCCACCTCGGCAAGCTTCAGCATCTGCAGCGTTTCGGCCACCGGGAACAGCTCGTCCACTTCCAGCTGCAGGTCAGCCGCGAGTTCAGGCAGGTCGGCCTTGCCTTCGTAGGCCGGCGCGGCAAGGGCTTCGATCAGGCCCGCCATCAGGCCCGTCGAAACCGCCGGCAGGATCGTGCTGAGGCCGGCGCCAGCAAAGCGCCGCTGCGCCGCTGCTTCGGCGCGCTTCGCCGTCATCTCCGTGTAGATGCGGTCCACCAGCGCCACGAAGGCCGCATCCTGCCGGTCGCGCGGATGCGGCAGGTCGATTTTGATCTCTGTCACCACCCGGCCGGGGTTGGTGGAGAACAGCAGCACGCGATCGCACATCAACACCGCTTCCTCGATATTGTGCGTGACGAGGATCACGCCTTTGATCGGCAGCCGGCGCTCCTGCCACAGCTCAAGAAAATCCGTGCGCAGATTTTCCGCGGTCAGCACGTCGAGCGCAGAGAACGGCTCATCCATCAGGAGGATATTGGGATGCACGACAAGAGCGCGCGCAAATCCCACGCGCTGGCGCATGCCGCCGGACAGTTCGCGCGGATAAGCGGACTCGTAACCATCGAGTCCGATGAGATCGATGGCAGCCAGGGCCCGCTTGCGGATTTCCTCTTGCGGCAATCCCAGCGCTTCCAGCCCCAGTTGCACGTTCTCGAGCACCGTGAGCCACGGGAACAACGCGAAGCTCTGGAACACCATCGCAATGCCTTGCGCCGGGCCTGCGACCGTCTTTCCGAGATAGGTCACGCTCCCCGCCGTCGGTTGCGAGAGGCCGGAGATGATGCGCAACAGCGTGGACTTGCCGGACCCGGAGCGCCCGAGCAGCCCGACGATCTCGCCTTCTCCCAAATTGAGCTGCACGTCTTCGAGCACCAACAATTCGGCGCCACCGGGCCGCGCGAACGCACGCCGTACGTCGCGCACTTCGAGCAGGGCCTGCGTTTCCATCTCGCTCTCCTTTACACCAGCCGGTAGCGGCGCTCGGCGTAATCGTACAGCCTGCGCCAGAACAGCCGGTTCACGAGCGTCACATACGCGCTCATCACCGCAATGCCGAGCACAATGCGGTGAAAGTTGCCGGCAGCCGTCGCATCCGCAATATACGCACCTAGCCCGTGCGCGCGGAGCGTGCGGTCGCCCCAGGTCGCCACCTCCGCCACGATGGCGGCATTCCACGAGCCGCCCGACGCGGTGATTGCGCCCGTCACGTAAAACGGGAACACCGCGGGCAGCGCTACCTTCTTCCACCACAGCCAGCCGCGAATGCCGAAATTCGTCGTCACGTCGCGCATTTCGACCGGCAGCAGGGAGGCACCGGCGATCACGTTGAACAGGATGTACCATTGGGTGCCCAGTACCATCAGCGGCGACAGCCAGATATCCGCGTTCAAACCCCAGATGGCGATCGCGGAGATCACCAGAGGGAAAAGCAAATTCGCCGGGAATGCGGCAAGGAATTGCGCCACCGGCTGCACGATGCGCGCGAGTCGCGGCCGCAATCCCACATAGACGCCCACAGGCACCCAGATGGCACTGGCAATCCCGATCAGCACCAGCACGCGCAACAGGGTGATGAACCCCAAGCCCGCGGCGTGCAGCACTTCCTCCAGCCGGATGTTGCGATGAATGAAGGCACCGATGCGCCATACTGCAATCGCACCCAGCAGCGCGAGAAATCCATACCAGATGAGATCGGCGGTGCGCGGCTCCAGTGTGCGCTCCGAGATCAGCGGCCGCGGCGGCGCCATGCGATAGGTGCGCTTCATCAGCGCCTCGAACGGCGTCGCCATAGCATGAATCAGCCGCGAGCGACGGAACATGGTGAGCGCCCAACTCTCCGCCGGTTCTTCATCTTGGCGGTCGTCGAAGCGGAATCGCTCCGCCCAAGCCACCAGCGGCCGGAACATCAGCTGATCGTAAATGAGGATCACCACCAGCATGGTGCCGATGGCCCAGAAGATCGCAGGCAGGTCGCGCGCCGCCAATGCGGCGGCGATGTAGGAGCCGATGCCCGGCAGCGCGATGGTGGTGTGGCCAACGCTGATGGCTTCGGCGGCCACCACGAAGAACCAGCCGCCCGACATCGACATCATCATGTTCCAGATGAGCTGCGGCGTCGCGAACGGCACTTCGATCCGCCAGAACCGCGCCCACGCATTCAGCCCGAACAGGCGGCCCGCTTCCTCCAGCTCCTCGGGCACCGTGCGCAGCGACTGGTAGAAGCTGAACGCCATGTTCCACGCCTGGCTGGTGAAGATGGCGAACACGGCGGCGAGCTCCGCGCCGAAAATCCGCCCCGGCGCGAGCGACAGGAAGAACACCACCGTGATCGAAATGAATCCGAGGATCGGCACCGACTGCAGAATGTCGAGCAGCGGAATAAGCAGCGCGCCGGCGCGCGGACTCTTCGCGGCAAGCGTCGCATAGGTGAATGTGAAGACGAGAGATATGCCCAGCGCAATCAGCATCCGCAGCGCGGTGCGCGTGGCGTATTCCGGCAGATGCGAGGGGGAGAGCGAAATGTGCCTGTGTGCCAGCGTGGCAAGCGGCTGACGCAACATCTCGCTCGCGTCGGCAAACAGCACGATGAACGCAAGCACGAACAGCGC
>DASXGS010000286.1:0-4292 GCA_036488975.1 Rhizomicrobium sp.
CCGATGCCGTGGCCGGCTTCGGGGTCGATCCGCAGCAGCACCGGATTGCTTGTGCCGGAGGCTTGCAGCACCGCCGCCATTTTTCCAGGCTCCCACGACGACACACGGGGATCGTTCAGGCCGGTCGAAATCATCGTCGCCGGATAATTCACGCCCGGCTTCACGTGCTGTATCGAATCCATCGCGTACAAATTCTTGAACCCTTGCTCCGTTGTGATGGTGCCGAATTCCGGAATGTTCGGCGGTCCGTTGGGCGTGAATTCCGAGCGGATGGTGTTCGCCGCGGGCACCACGTCGATCACGCCGGCAAACAGGTCCGGCCGTTCGGTCATGGCGCGGCCCATGGTAATGCCGCCCGCCGAGCCGCCCAGAACGAACAGCTTCTCCTTTGTGGTGATGCCGCGCGCGATCGCATCCTCGCCGCAGGCGATCAAGTCCTCCCACGTGTTGTGCTTGTTGGCATCCTTGCCGCCCAGCCGCCACGCTTCGCCCAGTTCGCCGCCACCGCGCACATGGCACACGCCATACGTTAGGCCTTCCTTCATCGCCGCAGCGCGCCGCGGGCTGAAATCGGCCAGCTCGGAAATGCCGTACGAACCGTACGCCTCGATCAGCGTAATCTGCGGCGTGGGCGCGCCCTTGGGCTGCACCAGCGACAGCGGCACCATGGTGCCGTCACGCGCCCTGGCTTCCAGATCGCTCACCGTGAAGTTGGCGGCGTTGATGTCGCCTTGCACCTCGATGCCGAGATCGGCGAACTTCTTTGTCTTCGGGTCGTAGGCATATTCCTGCGGCGCCATCACCCAGCTCGAGAAGTTGATCGCAATGCCGGGCTTGCGGGGATCGGTGAACGCTTCGCCGACGTGTCCGCGCGCCGGCAAAGCGATTTCTTCCATCTGCGTCGTGCCGGCGGGAATGCGCCACAGCTCTGAATAGGCGCCATGGCGGGTGAGCACATACACGCCGTCGGAGGCTGCGTGCACATCCTCGATTACGCGATCGGGCTGCGCCGGCACCAGCACTTTCGCGGAAGCCAGCGGCGCTCCGGCCTTTACCTGTAGCACCTGGAACGTCGGCGCATTCTGATGGGAGAGCACGTAGATATCGTTGCCGCGGATGTCGAACTTCGTCACGCCGTCGCTACGGTCCACGAACAACTTCCATGGCGCCTTGGGCGAGGATGCGCTAGCGGCAGGGGCCGTCCATATTTTTAGCTCGTTCTGCACCCCGTTGATCGACAGCAGCATTGCGGTCGGCGCGCCGGGATTGATCGTGACGGCCGGGAATTCGTCCGGCGAAAGGCTCACCTTGCCGATTCCATTGCCGGCGACCGCCACCGGTGCGGATTTCAGATCCCATACTTGCGCAGTGCCATACTTGTACTTGTCGATGGCCGGCTCGTTGGCGGCCAGTTTTTTCAGCCGGATGAAATAAAGCAGCTTTGAATCGTTGCTCCACGACGTCGCGCCGAACTGCGCGCGATCGATCGGACCTGCAATTTGCTTGCCCGTGGCCGCGTCATACACGAATAGCGACGCATCTTCAGAGCCGCCGGCGGAAATGCCCGCAGCGACTTTCGCGCCGTCCGGGGACGCCAGGAAATAGTTGATCGCGTAAGGCTTGCCGCCGTGGGCTGCGCGCAACGACACCATGTCGACGATTTTGCGTTTGCCCTTGGCGTCTTTCACCACGAGATCGAAGGCGTCGGCGCCAGGCGCCCGCTCTTCGTAAAACATGCGCCCGCCGTAATTGGCGTAACTCTGGATGAAGCCGAAGCTGCCGGTGAAGGTTGTTACGCGCTTCGCAAGGTCCGCATGCGGCGCAATCGCATCGATGACACCGCGGGTGTAATCGCCCTGCGCTGTCATCCAGGCCTTCGTCTCAGGCCCCATCTGCTCCATGTAGCGGTAATTGTCGGTAACCTGCTGGCCCCAAAACGTTTCGGTTACCGGCTTGACCGGTGGAGGCGGCGGCTGCGGCGGCGCCCCGACCGGCGCCAGGGGATCGCTGACGGCTGCGAACGCCACCGAAATGGCAAAGGTGCACGTGGCGCCAAGCACGAAGGACCGGAATGTCATGGAAATCCCCACCCAGGAAATGCGGGCGGACTCAACCACCCGAAGGCTCGAATTGAAAGGCCGTTGGGCACTCCCGCTGTACAAACTCGGGTGAGGTCGTTGTTCTTCCGCAATAAACGAGGCCGCATCGGGCGCGGGACGGCGTTGCGCAGATCGCGGGGCTATTCCGCAGGTGCCGGATTTGGCGACCGGACGGGGGTTAGCCGCCACGGATCGGGCCGGCCCCTGAAGAAGTAACGCCAGGGAATGATCGGAATCAGGATCACGACGCCGACGCATTCGTAAAAGGTGTCTCTGGTGTCCGGATCGAACTGGTTGCTGAGCCATAGTGGCAGCGCAATGCCGAGCAGCCAGATGGATTTCCACAGCAGCTCATACACCAGCACCGGGAGCATCCGCAGCGGATAGAAAATGCCAACAAGCGAAAGTGCCGACAGTGTCGCAAGCATGCTGTGCACCACACCGCCTGCCAACGTCCAATGCGGGTGGTGGAAAAAGAGCGGAAACTGAAGATAGCCCTGCGCCACGCCAATCAGCGCAAACATGGCGCGCAGAACGTACAGGCGAACAATCGAGACTTCAGTCACGGCGAATCTCCTCTCAGGTCGCAACGGTGGCGGTATGCGCGGTGGGGCCATTCCGGAACCAGCCCGTGAACCGCACGCGGATCATCCAGAACACCAGCAGCACCAACGGCACGAACTGGGGAAGGAAGAAGATCGGGGTCACGTGCATGGGGCCGGGCAGAAGCCGCGGTAGTCCGTTCGTGAAGGCGGAGCCCGCGGCCATGGTCAGCCCCAGGCACATGCGCCACAGGTGCCGCGCGATCCGCGGCGCGCCGGAGATACCGCCGGCCAGAACCACTTTAGCGTCGGAAAGCGCTGCGATCGCGAGCACGGCTGTAAAGCCATAGAGCGCGATGAGAACCGGCCCCTGTATGGGAATGGCGGTCTTGAAAAACAGCGGCAACCCGGCGGTTACCTGTACGACCAGAATGGCGAACGGCGTGAGGAGCAGGACGGCAATCGCCAGTCCGATCTTCTCGGCGAAGCCGATCTTACCGTCAAGGCGCTGGATGGTAATCCACGCTGTGACCACCAGATACGAGGCAAATGCGGCAATGAATAGATTGACGATCTGTCCCGGCATCACAACAGCGAGGTATGCGGCAAGCGCTGCCATCACCAGCATTGAGACGAAGAAGACCGTGCCCGCGATGCGATGCAGCCGTCCACCTTTGGGTGCGAAGATCGCGATAGTACCGGACGCAAGTCCCATCGTGCCGCCGCCAATGTGGAGTGCGAAGGCAAACACGGTTATGGCATGCAGCAGTGGGTTGGTGGACATCATATGCGTCCGCCTGCCAACTGCTGCGCGTGGGCGCCCCGCCTGAGGACAGACAGAACGAACGCGATAACCGTGAATGCGAGAATCCCCAGATTCACATAGAAGCCGATGGGTTCGCGGCCTGCCCCATTCAAAGCGCCGTCGGGATGGAGGAGGTGGATTCCGCGGGCGCCCAACTGGGTGACAATCAGCATCAGCAGCATGAAGGGCACCATCGCGCGATAGCGGATAAGCACAACTACGCTCTGGAGCGGAATGACCAGCAGGTACATGCCGAGCAACGCGAACATCTGAATTGAGACCATCGTGGCCACCGCGCTGAAGCTGCCGAGCGGAATTCCGTCCGCGCTGACCATGATGTGCTCGGTTCGGACGATCGACTCGATTCCCTGCAGCGCCTTTACCGCAATCACGAGCACGAACAGCACGAGGCCGAGCCAGTGGCCGCGATAGATGTTGTCGAACTGCTTGGGAAAGATGCGCTCGAGCATGTCAGGCTCCCGCGAGCTGCGGCTGCACTGCCAGAATTCGCTTCTGCCAAGCCGGAACATCGACGCCAAACACAAGCAGCCACAGCGTCACGGCGAGCATGCCGACCATCATCGGCAGCAGGAAATACGAAGAGGCGTATTCGGGCATGATGATGATCAGGAGCATTCCCGTCGCCGTGGAAACGCCGCCGAGTGCCAGCAAGGCGCCGAGCCAGCGGGGAAGATAATTTGAAACGAAAACCAACCTTCCGATGAGAATCAGCGCCACGCCGTAGAACAAGGTCGGTATGCTGCCGGTGCTCGCGTAAAGCCTGAGCAGAAGCAGTGCGAGCGCGTTGACCTGCTGGTGCGGAATGGCGCTCAGATAGTCAGCGCG
>DASXGS010000302.1:0-12128 GCA_036488975.1 Rhizomicrobium sp.
TTCCGGTGAAGTGGATTTCCTGTTGAAGTGCGTGGCGAAGGATCTTTCCTCTTTCCAGGGTTTCATCACCGACACGCTGACGGCCGCCAAGAATGTGGCCAGTGTGAAATCTTCTCTTGTGATTCACGCCACAAAACGCCAGCCGGGCGTTCCGATCGACGTTAAATAGTTCCGAAGCCATCTCGGGCCGCTATGCCGGCGGGCAATATCTTCGCGGAGATGAAGCCAACCTCAATCCGACAACGGCGCCATATGTCGTGTTCGATGTGGGTGCGCGCTACCGCTTCAGCCCGCATTTCGAGCTGTTCACGGAAATCGCCAATGTGTTCGATGCGCACTACGCGACCTTCGGCACCTTTTCGCCCGTTTCCGATGTGCCAATCGCCGGGTTCCGAATGCAAGCAATCCACGTTCGCTCAGCCCGGGCGCGCCGGGCAGCCTCTATGTTGGAATACGCGCCACGACCTGAGAGCCGGCGGTGGCGCGCATGCCAGAATTTACCGCGTGATGCTGGCAGTTTTTGTGCCCGTCGCGATCAAGGTCGTCGGGCATCCTGCAAAGCGGCGCCGCGCGCCCCATCGGGCTAGCGTAAGGCATGTCGTGCCGGGCGGCCGCGGTCGCGATACCCTTCCGTGGTGACCCGGTGAAGGCGCCGGAACGGTCAGAAACACCCGCGACCCTCCAAGGCCAGGATTTTTCGATCTTTGATCCGGCGGGCGCCCGCTAAGGCTTGATTAAAAATGGAAAATTTGAGTAGCGCGGCTCCTTTGAATATGACTAATCTCCGCGCCCGCGGGCGCCTTCAAGGGGCGTCCCTGCGGCTCGGGCTGGTCTTTTCACCGTCGGTTCCCGGCTGCGGACGGTCCACACAATGATGAAGGGGTTCGTCTTGTCCAAGCGTGCGTTACTGCTGACCGCGGCCACGGCCGCTCTGCTTACGGGGCCGGTGCTGGGCGACGATTTCACCGACATCAAGACCAAGGTCACCCAGGCGGTAAAGACCAGCACCGCCGCCAATGGTTCCCCGGGGAATATCCACATCGAATCCGCTGGCTCCGTGGTGATCGGTGCCGCGGGACCGGCCGTGGAGATCGATTCGCCAAACACCGTCTTCAATGAAGGAACGATCAGCAACACCGACACCGACGCTGCGGTCGGCGTGCAGCTGGACGCCACCCCCGCCGGCAATGGCCAAGGTGCTGACGTCGTCGCGCTGGACAGTAAGGGCACCATCGACCTGAGCGGGAGCAAGGGTTCCAACAAGACGGGCATCCTCGTCGCCATTCCAAGCAGCGATACCAGCGGTGACCCCAGCAGCTTCAACGGGGGCATCACGCTGGAAGCCGGTTCGACACTGAAGGTGACCGGCGACGGAGCTGACGGGCTTGCGATCGGCAACAACGCGACCCTGAACGGCAATGTGAGCCTGGGCGGTTCGATCACGCTGTCCGGCGGCACCAACATGAACGGCATTCTGATCGGAACCGCCACGGGCACCGACACGCCGGCGGTGCTGAATGGCAATCTCACGCTTGTCACCGGCGCCACGATCGGGGTCACCGGCGACAATTCCTTTGGACTCAACGTCAACCCCAACTCCAGCATCACCGGGGACTTGGATCTGGAGGGCATCGTCACGGTTGCCCCCACGGATGTGAAATCCACAAGCTCCGGCTCTGGGATCGGCGTGCAGTTGGGGAACAACTCGGCCGGAAACGTGCTCGGCGGCAACTTCATTATCGGCAGCAGCGGCGGCGTGAACGTCAGCGGCGTCGCTGCCCAGGGCGTCGTGCTGTTCGGCAGCATCGGCGGCGACCTTACCAACAACGGTGCCATCTCCGCCTTCGGCTCCGGGACACCTTCTTCGACGGCGGTGAATCCGATTGGTGGAACCGCGCTCGCCATCGCAGGCAGCATCACGAACGGGATCCTGAACAATGGCCCCATAAATTCGGGCGACAGCACCGTGGTGGCAACCATTCAGGGCAACGGCGCGGTGCCCGTGCTGTTGATCTCGCCGACAGCCGATGGGGCGACCCCATCCGGAAACCTCACCATAGGCCCCTATCTTGGGACCGACCGCGTGACGGCTGCCCCCGAGGGCGCCTACGGGTTCATCAATCGCGGCAAGATCGTCACCCTCCCCGCAAACGCCGATCAAACCAACACCACAGCGGTGCGGATAGAAGGTGCCGGCAGCGACATCACACTCATCAGCGGCGCCTTCTTCAGCTCGGGCTCCATTACGGCTGCTGCAAGCGGTGATACCAAGCAGACCGGCCCGATGGGCGTTACGGCTTTCCTGGTTGGCAGCGGCGGCAATGTGCCTGTCCTCATCAACTCAAACCAGAACAGCAGCAGCGCCGGGACGATCGTGGCCCAATACGGCGGCGAAACCGTGGGCGGAACGGCGGTCGCCGTTCACGTGCTGGAGGGCGGCACGCTCAACAGGATCGACAATCAGGGCACGATCAACGCCACCGCGACCATCACGGACACATCGATCAGCAAGACGCTGACGACCCGCGCGATCTGGGATGAATCGGGCACGCTGTCGGAGATCGACAATTCCGGCACCATTTCGGTGGTGGCGACGCCGCTCGACGACAAGTCGCAGGTCACGATCGCCGTAGATATGGGCGAGTCGACGCAAGCCACGAAGATCGACAACTCCGGAACCATCATCGGGGATATGATCCTCGGCAGCGGAGCCGACCGCATCCTGGTGCATGGGACTAACGGTCAGGCTGCCAGCATCGTTGGCGATATCGCGTATGGCGGCACAAGCATGTCCGGCGGTGCGCCGGATTTCCTCCAGATTGACGATCACGCCACCGTGCTCGGCGCGATCAGCGAGCGGCCGGGCGGCCAACTGAACGTCGACGTGACGCAGGGCGGCTCGCTGACGCTGACGAACGATTCCATCGACATCGACAAGCGTTTCGAGGTCAACCAGATGAGCGTTGGCCCAGGCGCGACGCTGGGCCTCTCGCTGTCGCAGACCTACAATCTCGCCGCCAATCCGACGGCTGGCGCCATCGTCACGGCCAGCGGGCAGGTTACGCTGGAGTCGCAGGCCATTTTGAACCTGCCGTTCCAGGGGTTTCTTGCCGGCCAGACGCCGGGCGAAGCATCGAAATTCGTGCTGATCGAAACGCCGCTCGATCAGCTCAACGTCGATTTGAGTTCGCTGCAGCAGCAAGTGTGCACGCAGGTGCCCTTCCTGTTTGAGAACACCGACCAGCAATGTCTGGTCGTCGCCCCGAATTCTACGGATACGCGAAGCCAGCTGGTCTTCAATCTCACGCCGAAAACGGCGGAGGAAGTCGGCTTGACGGGTTACGCGCTCAAGATGTTCCCGCTCGCCAACCAGGCGCTGGCGAACGACGACCAGCTCGGCGCCGCGGTGATCGTGGCTGGCGCCCCGGTTAACGGCGTTCCGTTGACCCAGGCAGAGGGGCAGTCGCTGTACGAGGGCATCTACTCGCAATTTGCGCCGAACGTGACCGGCGCTTCGCGCGCCCTGGCCATCGCGCTCACCGATCAGGCGACCGGCCCTGTGGCGGCGCGCCAGCGGGCGCTGCGCATGTATGCGGGGCAGCCTGGCGACACCACGCTGTGGGGCCAGGAGTTCAACATCAGCCTGAACGCCAATGCCAATCAGGGTACCATCGGCTATCGCGACACCGGCTTCGGTTTCGTGCTGGGCATGGATGGGGGCGATCCGGCGAACGGGCGCTATGGCGGCGCGCTGTCGTTCTATTCAGGCAACATCAACGAGAAGCAGCCGCGCAAGAGCAAGACCAACAGCGAGTGGGCGCTCCTCACCGGTTACACCGACTGGCGCGGCCGCGGCCTTTTCTTCGACACGCAGATCAGCGCAGGCGTGGGCCAGCTCGACGGCAAGCGCACGCTCGATGTGGCAGGCATCACCCGCCAGGCGGAAGGCAAGCGCGCGGCGCTGCTGGGAGCGATCGGCGCCACGACCGGCGTGATCTTCACCTCGGGCAGCACCATCTTCACCCCGCTGGTGAGCCTCGACGGCCTCGCCATGCGCGAGGAAGGCTACACAGAGCATGGCGGCGGCGATCCGACGGGCGGTGACGCCTTCGACCTGAAGGTCGCGCCCACCTATTACGATTCGGCGCGCGTTTTCGCCGGCCTTGACCTTCGGCAGGATCTGAATCTCGGCGATTTCTATCTGCAGCCGGAAGGTCGCGCGGGCTACCGCTACGATTTCATCAGCGATGCCGAGAAGGTCAAAGCATCGTTCGTGAGCACACCGGGAACGAACTTCTCGCTGACCGGTCCGGATCCGGCGCAGGGGAACATGGTGCTGGGCGGCAGCATCGCGAGCACCACGGGCGCGTGGTCCGTCGGGGTGAACTACGACTATATCCGTGGCAGCAACGGATCGGTGTCGCAGGAAGGCACCATCTCGCTCGTCGGCCGCATCTGACGGCATAAAAAAACAGCCCCGGTTTCCCGGGGCTGCTTCCTTTGGCCATGCTGGCTTACCAGCGGTGCCAGCGGCGATAGTACGGATGCCGATACACATAGCGTCCGTGCCACCACACGCGCGGCCCATAGTACCCGTAGGCAACCGGCGCATAGCCATAGTAGCCGCCGTAATACGGATAACCGTAATACGGAGCGCCATAGCCGTAGCCATAGCCGCCGACTGGCACGCCAATCCCGACGCCCACGACCACGCGAGCGTCAGCTGGTACCGTGGTCGCCGCGACGGCGCCGCCCAACATCAAGGCACCGAGGGCGATCTTGCCAAAGCGTTTCATATCAAACCTCCTTTGGTTCGCTCTCCTCCAGTCGAGGTAACGCACATCGCGCAAGGTGGCACCCTTAACTCGCGCAAATAGTGCGTGTACCGCGCAAAAATCTCGCGTTTGTGAGGCGCTCGCCGATCAATTGCTGCATGTGTTCAGCAAGCTGAATGCGCGATGAATGCGTGCTTCAGCGCTGCGCCAGCTGAATGAACCGCTGCACGTCGTCGTCCGGTGTAAGGAACGACAGCACAAGCCGCACCAGCGTCCGTCCCTCGCGCGGTTCCGCCCAATCGTAGAACTTCGCGCCCGCTTCGCGCAGCCGCGCCACCATCGGATCCGGCAGAAAAGCGAACACCTCGTTGGCTTCCGCCGCTTCCGCGATTTCCACCTCGGGAATCGCCGCAAGGTTGGAGGCGAGGCGCGTGGCCAACGCGTTCGCCGCACGCGCCTGCGCCAGCCAACGGTCGTTCTCGAGATAGGCGTCGAGCTGGGCGGAGATGAAGCGCATCTTCGAGATCAGATGGCCGCCGCGCTTGCGGCGGTATTCGAAATCGCGCACCAGCGATTCGTTGAAGAACACGACCGCTTCGGCGCAAAGCGCGCCGTTCTTGGTGGCGCCGAACGACAACACATCCACGCCCGCTCTCCAGGTGATGTCGGCGGCCCTGCAGTTCAGGTGCGCGAGCGCATTGGCGAAGCGCGCGCCATCCATGTGCAGCGCCATGCCTTCGCGATGGGCAAGCTCGGCCAGCGCGGCGATTTCATCGGCGCCGTATACCGTCCCCAGCTCGGTTGCCTGCGTGATGCTGATCGCCGCCGGCTGCGCGCTGTGCACGCCACGCCGATAATGCACCAGTGCGGCGCTCACGGCGTCCGGTGTGATCTTTGCGCCCTTACCCTTCAGGTGCACGAGCTTGGCGCCCCCGGAGAAGAATTCGGGCGCCGCGCACTCGTCAACGGCGATGTGGCTTTCCTCGTGGCAGAAGATCGCCCCATAGGGCGGGGAAACGGTTGCAAGCGACAGCGAATTGGCGGCGGTGCCGGTCACCACCGGAAACACCGCAACCTCCCGCTCGAATATCTCGCACAGCCGGCGCGTCACCGACGCCGTCAATTCATCCTCGCCGTACGAGGCGACGGTGCCGGTGTTCGCTGCCGCGAGCGCCGCAACGATCTCAGGCGCCGCGCCATAGGCATTGTCGCTCGCGAAGTTCATTCAGGCTCCCGCCGCACATTCGCCCCATTCGCAAGCCAAGTCTGCCGGCATCGGGGCGGCCGCCCGCGCATGCAGAGCATGCGGGTGGCCCGTGCATCAACGAAATTCGTGAAAGGGAGCGCATTATGGGAAGACCGCTTTCATCCGCCGTCTATGCAGCAGCCCTGCTGCTGTCCGGCGCAAGCCTTGTGGCGCTGGCGCCGCCTGCGCAGGCCGCTGTCGGCATCCGGCTCGGGTTCAATTACTTCCATGATCGCATGGCGCCGTACGGCCGCTGGCTGCACCACCCCTTGTGGGGCGATGTGTGGCGACCGCGCCGCAGCCTCGCCGGGCCGGGTTTTCAGCCCTACACGAATGGTCATTGGGAGCTGACCGACGAGTACGGCTGGTACTGGGTTTCCGACGATGCGTTCGACGACGTGGTCTATCACTACGGCCGCTGGGTTTACGATCCGCAATGGGAGTGGCTGTGGGTGCCGGGTTACACCTGGGCGCCGGCATGGGTCTCGTGGCGCGAAGGCGAGGACTACACTGGATGGATGCCGCTGCCCCCCGATCAGGCATTCCTCTCCGGTGGCGGGCTTTCCTTCGGTGTCAATCTCGGGGCCGTCGGTTTCGATTTCTACCGACGCTGGTATGGCCCTCGCGTCGATGCCGACCGGTTCTACGTGTTCGTCGACAACCGGCATCTGGTGGAGCGTGACTATCGCCGCTTCCGCGTGCCGCGCGAGCGCGTGGTGACGATTATCAGTCGCACGCGTCCGGTAACGCGTTTCGAGGTGGTGAACAATCGGGTCGTTAACCGCGGCGTCGATGTGAAGGTGATTGAGCGCGCCGCTGGGCGCCGCATCGCGCCAGTGTCAGCCAAGGTCGTGATCAAGCCGAATGCCGTGATCACCACGGTCAACGAGGCCAAGGAGATTCGGCAACGCGAACGCGTACAGCATCCGATTGAGGCGGAGCGTCGCGGCGCCGGCGCGGCGCCGGGCAACGACAAAGGCAATGCGGCCGAAACTGGTCCGGGCCCCGGCGGCAATGGTGCCGAGCAGGGCAGTCCGGCAACTGGCGAAACCGGCAAGAACAAGGGTAACCGGAAGGGCGCGTCTGAAACGCCGGAGACCGACAACAACGCAAATGGAGCAGAGCAGGGCAATCCTGCAACGGGGGAGACCGGCAAGAAAAAGGCCGGCCGGAAAGGCGCGGGTGAAACACCGGAGACCGGCAACAGCATGATGGGCCCGAACGCTCCAGCCGGCGCTACGAACGAAGGCAACGAAACGCCGGGTGGCGCCGCCCCGAAACGCCACAAGAATTCCGGCAGCATGACCGGTCCGGGCAACGATGAGGCCGGTGCAGGGGGCGGCGCGGGGGGTAGTACCGGCGCGAATGAATCCGCTACGCCGCCGCGGCATCAGCGCAACAATGGCAACGCCGGCAACATGGGCGGCATGAACACTATGAGCAGCCCGAATGGCGGACCCGGCAAAGCGCAGACGGGTGCGATGTCCGGCAGCAACGGTGCGAACGCGTCGTCCTCATCCATGTCATCCGGCCAGAATGCGCCGGCCAATGGTGAGCAGCCGAAGAAAAAGAAGAAGCCCAAGGACACGACAGAAGATCAGTCCACAACGCCCCAACAATAGGGCCGCATCCTGCAACAAGCCGGAAGCCGCGAGGCTTCCGGCTTTCTTTTTGTGTCAGGCGCTGCACCAGTTAGCGGGCCAGGCCGGTGGCTTTGAGGTGGTCAGCCCGGCTATGTTCGTGACCGCAAGCACACACACACCAGCGCATTCATGTTGACCCATCAGCATCCATACGAGTCTGCGCTTGAGCTCATCGGCAACACGCCGATGGTGGAACTCAGGCAGTTCGAAACCGGACCATGCCGGCTGTTCGTGAAACTGGAGAGCCAAAACCCCGGCGGCTCGATCAAGGACCGCATCGGCAAATCCATGATCGGGGCGGCTGAGAAGGACGGCCGCCTGAAACCCGGCGGCACCATCATCGAAGCCACGGCCGGCAACACCGGTTTGGGCCTTGCGCAGGTCGGCATGGTGAAGGGCTACAAGCTCACCCTCATCGTGCCCGACAAGATGGCGAGGGAGAAAATTCAGCACCTGCGCGCGATGGGAGTCGACGTGCGGATCACGCGTTCGGACGTCGGCAAGGGGCACCCGGAATACTACCAGGACGTCGCCGCGCGCCTCGCCGAGGAAACCGGCGGCTTCTACGTCAACCAGTTCGCCAATCCCGCCAATCCGGACGCGCACGAAACCGGCACCGCGCCGGAAATCTGGGAGCAGATGAACCACGACGTGGATGCCATCGTGGTGGGTGTGGGCTCCGGCGGCACGATGACCGGCATCGGCCGCTTCTTCCGTCGCGTGTCGCCGCAAACGGAAATCGTTCTCGCAGATCCGCAGGGGTCCATTCTCGCACCCCTCGTAAAAACGGGCCAGAAGGTCGAAGCGGGTTCCTGGACCATCGAAGGCATCGGCGAGGATTTCGTGCCGCCCAACTGCGATTTGTCCCTCGTGAAACAGGCCTACGCCATCTCGGATAAGGAGAGCATCGAAACCGCGCGCGCGCTGCTGGCGAAGGAAGGCATTCTCGGCGGCTCGTCGTCCGGCACATTGCTGGCTGCGGCGCTGCGCTATTGCCGCGAGCAGACGAGCGCGAAGCGCGTCGTCACGCTGGTGCCGGACAGCGGCAACAAATATCTCTCCAAGGTGTACAACGATTTCTGGGTGATCGAGCAGGGCCTCGCCGACCGCAAGCTCACCGGCAATCTTTCCGATCTTATCTTCCGGCCGCACGAAGCAGGCGGCACCGTCACCGTCGGCCCGGACGATTCGCTGCTCGTCGCCTACAACCGCATGCGATCTTCAGATGTGTCGCAGCTGCCGGTGCTGAAGGATGGCCGCATCGTCGGCATTCTCGACGAGAGCGACATCCTTGCCCATGTCGAAGGCCACGAGGAATTCCGCACGCAGCAATTCAAGGATCCGGTGCGCACGGCAATGACGGCACGGCTCAAGACCGTGCAGGTGAACGACAAGATGGACGTGCTGGCGCCGATCTTCGAGCGCAACGAGGTGGCCATCGTGCTCGATGCCGAGAAGTTCGTGGGCCTTATAACCCGCGTGGACCTGATCAATTATCTGAGGCTCAATCGATGAGCGCGCGCGAGGGCCACAACCGGCTCGCGTTTTCCACGCGCACCATTCATGCAGGCCAGCATCCCGATCCCACCACCGGCGCGGTGATGGTGCCGATCTACGCCACCAGCACCTACGCGCAGGAAAGCCCGGGCGTGCACAAGGGCTACGAATATTCCCGCTCGCAGAACCCCACGCGGCAAGCCTTCGAGCGCTGCATCGCCGATCTGGAAAGCGGCACGGAAGGCTATGCCTTCGCCAGCGGCTTGGCCGCGGAATCCACGGTGCTCGATCTGCTTTCGAGCGGCGACCACGTCATCGCCAGCGACGATCTTTACGGCGGCACGTTCCGCCTGTTCGAGCGCGTGCGGAAACGGAGCGCCGGGCTTGCGTTCGATTTCGTGGACATGACCGACATTGCAAATGTGGAACGCGCGCTGACGTCGGCCACGAAAATGATCTGGGTGGAAACGCCCACCAATCCGCTGCTTAAGCTCGCCGACCTTTCCGTCCTTGCGGCGCTCGCAAAGAAGCGCGGCATTCTTGCGGTGGCGGACAACACGTTTGCCTCGCCGTTCGTTCAGCGGCCGCTGGAGCACGGTTTCGATATCGTGGTGCATTCCACCACCAAATATCTCAACGGCCATTCCGATGTGGTGAGCGGCTGCGCGATTGTTGGCGAGAACCCCGAACTGGCGGAGCGCCTGCGCTTCCTGCAGAACGCGGTCGGCGCCATCGCCGGTCCGTTCGATGCTTTCCTTGCGTTGCGCGGATTGAAAACCCTGGCGCTGCGCATGGAGCGGCATTGTTTCAATGCGTTGAAAATCGCCCGCTGGCTGGAAGGGCGAAAGAACGATGTCGCGCGCGTGATCTATCCCGGCCTGGATTCGCATCCGCAGCACGCGCTGGCGCAGAGGCAGATGGCGGCGTTCGGCGGGGTCGTCACGGTAATCCTCAAGCGCGATCTTGCCGGCACCAAGCGCTTCCTCGAACGCTGCCGCCTGTTCACGCTCGCCGAATCGCTCGGCGGCGTGGAATCTCTCATCGAACACCCCGCCATCATGACGCACGCATCCGTGCCACGGGAGAAACGCGACGAACTTGGCATTTCGGATTCGCTGGTGCGTCTCTCCTGCGGCATCGAAGATTCCGGCGACCTCATCGCCGATCTCCAACAAGCGCTGGCATCATGAAATCCCCTCCCCCGACCACATGAAATGATCATTATTCATCGTCGCGATCATTTTGGGCCGTGCGCAAAATGCGAGCATCCCCGGAATCTTAAGCAGTTGGCCATGGGCCGATTGCAAACAACGCCAACTGCATTGTAAGTATTCGGCGGGGCAGTTCTTACCAATCTGGGGCATATCCATCGCACAATGCATGCTGCTCCGTGCCCGGTCAGTCCTGGCGGGTGCGTGCGCATGAGGAGAGGTGTCAATGCGTATTAAGTCGTTTGTTGTACTTGCGGCGGCTGGGCTTCTGTTAAGCGCCTGCGCGAACGTTCCCGCGTACGAACCGATGCCGCCGGCGGCGAAGGACCGGATCGCGTCCACGGAAGTGGTGCTGCCCGTGAAGCAGAGCGAAATCTACGTGTATGTGCCGGCGTCGAATGTGTCCGCCGCAACGGGTGGCGGTCTGATCGGGGCGCTGGTGGATGTCGGGGTGGATGCGGTGCGCACCTCCAAAGCCGAGGATGCGGTCAAGCCCTTGCGTGCTTCGATGTCCGATTACAGCTTCGACCGGGTGATGCAGAGCGACATGCAGCATGCCCTCGCGAACTTGGCATGGTTGCACACCGACAACGTGCACGTACTGAAAGAGGTCAGCGACGAAACCATGGACCGCGCGCTTGCGGCCTCAAAGGACAGCGCCGTTCTGTTCGCGAGCGCCGACTACCAGCTGTCGAACGACGCCGATGTGCTGACCGTCACGATGAACGCCGGCCTGTTTCCCAATTCGGATGCACTGCGCGCGCTGAAGCAGGGAAAAACCAGCAGCACCAAAACCGCGCTGGCCAATTCGCTGTATCACAACAAGATCAGCTTCGAGTATCGCGCGCCAAACGCGACCTCAGACCGCGACGCCAACATCGCGCACTGGAGCGCCGACAACGGCGCCGCCATGCGCAGAGCGCTCGACACAAGCTTGGCCAAGCTTGCCTGGCTGCTTACGCAGGATCTGCAGAGTGCGATGGCGTCGCCGGCCGGCGCCATTCCCAACACCGATGCGCACGGCACCGTGTCGCGGGCCGAAGACGGAACACTGAAATTTACCGCGGCATCCGTCGCTCAATGAGGATGCATCGGGGGCGGCGGCGCCATGCTGCCGCCCTCGTCGCCCTTGTGGCGGCCCTTGTGCTTGTCTCGTGCAACAAAGAGCCGGTGCTGCTCTCTTCCGAATTCGACCCGCCGCTCAATTCTGCTTTGCTCCGTGACGCCCGCGCGGCCCAAAGCCCCGCGCCATGCCGTGTGCGGCTCGCCGCGCTGGAAGATGACCGGGTGGATTCGCAGTATATGGGCGAGATCGGCGGCCGGCCGGTTCGCGCCGACACGATGGCGTGGCTGCGGTCAGGCCTTGCCCTGCTTGGGCGAAACCCGCGCCTTCAGCTCGTCCAAACGGGGCCGGCCGATGTTGTCATTTCGGTGCGGCTACTGAAGGCGTACGTGCTAAGCATCACCACCCAAAAGTCGGCCAATGTGGCGGTAAAGGTTCGCTACGCCGGCGGCGCGACGCCGCCAGACGAGCAGGTCTATCGCGGCAACGATGTGGCTGTGAATTGGGTCAGCGGTTCCGGCGAGGCGCAGGCGGCCTTGAACAGCGCGTTGAACGACGTGCTGTACGAAATCGAGCGCGATCTTCTCTCCCGCTGCGGGCGATAGCGCCACCGCTGACAATTATGCCGTGCCGTGCACGCTGCTTTCTCGCTTCAGCGGCGGCACAGGTGGTTTCGGCGCCATGG
This sequence comes from Rhizomicrobium sp., assembly GCA_036488975.1. GTDB lineage: Bacteria > Pseudomonadota > Alphaproteobacteria > Micropepsales > Micropepsaceae > Rhizomicrobium. Next base: position 12,121 of record DASXGS010000302.1, read on the forward strand.
CGTGCGCC
>DASXGS010000306.1:0-3507 GCA_036488975.1 Rhizomicrobium sp.
CCACGCCATGGAATGTCGGTCTCAATCAGGGGACTTTTTCCGGTGCAACCGTCACCAGCCGGAAAATGAGCGGCCCCGGAAGCGCTTCTCTCTCATACTCGCTCTACCAGGATGCCGCGCGCACCAGAAACTGGGGCAACACGGTCGGTACCGACACCGTGCCGGGTACGGGAACCGGCACCGCCCAGTCGCTGACCGTCTATGGCCGCGTTCCGGGTTCGCAGACTGCCGCGGTGCCCGGGAGCTATGCCGACACGATCGTGGTCACGCTGACGTACTAGCCACAACGGACCCGCGTCCGCCTTCGGGATCGCGTGCGGCGATCAGAATTCGATGGTTTCCCGCACCGTGCCCGCGACGCCATCACGGGTGAACGTCACCACCGGTTTCGGCGGCGCGATCGTCCACGAGGCGGCGTCTTGCATGCACGGCGAAGCGTTCTTTGCCGTGCCGCGTGCTGCAATGGCTTGCACAATGCAGGTGGAAACCACTGTCGCGCTGACGTGCAGCGACACGGCACTGGTTGCCGCGTCGGCGGTGGAACCGCTCACGCCGGCCGCGAAAATCGCAGCGGCGGCAATCCGCAGGTTCCTGCGGAAAGGATCGAGTCTTGGTCGTGCGAGCTCGAGACGATGTTCTTCGCTGTGCATTGGCGCCCCCCGGCTGCAACGATCAGAATCGCTTCGTCTAAAGACTCGCTAAAACCCTGCGTTCCGCAAGACCGTGTGCCGCTACACCGGCCCGGCCTCGTGCTGATGCTGTTGGGGCTGCGGCAGCGGCGCACACCTGAGGGCGCTGTTCAAAGCCTTCCCGAATACGGGGCGCATCGCTACGCTCCGGGGGGAGGGGCGGCGATGCAGCCATTTGAATATTCACTGGTGCTGACGAGCATTCTTGTCAGCCTTGCGCTTGCCAACATCGTCATGTGCTTCCACCGGCTGCTGCGCAATGCGCGGCGGGTGACGTGGGACGGCCGCGTGCTGATCGCCGCCGCGCTGGTGATTGTCGAAATCGTGCGGCTGTGGTTCGCGACCTGGACCGTTCGCGACGTGACGCAGGTGGAAACCTTCTCGGTCTATCTCGGCATCTTCGTGCAGATACTGCTGCTGGTATTGCTGGGCGCGTCCGCGCTGCCCGAGGAGGTTGGGGAGACATGCGACCTCGGCGCCTTCTATGACGGCAACCGGCGGTATTTCTGGGGCGTGTTCGCGCTCTACCAGCTCAGCTACTTTCTCATGGGATTTTTCGTGTTCGGCGTGCAGCAGGGCGTATCCGGCGGCACGGTCGACGCGTTCGACCTGTTTCGCATGCTGGCGCCGCTGGCGATCTACGTCGTTCTCACTTTCGCGCGCGTGAAACCGCTGGATTATTTGCTGCCGCTTGCGGTCATCGTTTTTTATCTCGTCCGTTACTGGAACCAGGCCCTGGTCGCGTGAGCTCTGCTGTCCGCGGACGTGCGATAGAAGCGGATGATTGTTTCACCTCCCCCTACGCGGGGAGGTCGCGACGCCGCACTCGTTGCGGCGGAGCGGGTGGGGGGCGTATTTCCGTTGACATCGCCCCCTACCCGAAATTCGCTCACGGTGCTCGCGAATTTCGACCTCCCCGTGTTGGGGGACGTAAAGTTAGAAGGATTAGCCATGACGATCCCGTTCAAGAAGCTGAAAGACGAATGGATGAAGGCCCGGCTTTTCGCGCCGAATACGAACGGCTGAAGCCGGAATACACGCTGGCACTCGCGCTGGTAAAGGCGCGGGCGCGCGCGGGCATGACACAGGCCGATGTGGCGCGGAAGATGCGCACCACGCAATCGGTGGTGGCGCGCATCCGAGAGCGGGCGCAATCCGCCGAACCTGAAAACGCTGGAGCGCTACGCCAGTGCCCTCGGCCGCCGCATCCAGGTCAAGCTCGTAGCGGCTTAACTTTGGAATGTATCTGTCACCAGATTCGCGCGCGTGAAGGTGCTGGATTATGTGCTGCCGCTCGCGATCATCGTTCTATCTTGTCCGCTACTGGAACCCGCCGCTGGTCGTGTGAAGCTCGCCGCGTTTATTGGGTCAGGGCGTAACTTCGAACACGACACCCGAATTATTTGCTCCACCTTGAGCCGTTGTTCCGTAAAGATTTCCGGAACGGTCAATGATCAGCGGACCGGGCTCGTTTCCATCGGTGCACTGCAACCGATCGGTGCAAAAATTGTACAGCACCTGGAATTTGGCGCCGCTGATTTCGTACACCACGCCTCCTGCTGCGTCGTTACCGTACGCTCCGCCATAGAAAGTGGTGCCAAATAGATTTCCGGCAGAATCCTGAATTGGTCCTGCAGTTGGATTCGTGCCGTCCTTGCAGATCGTATAAGAGCAGAATGGATGCAGCGTCCGTTCGCCCCGCGCGTGCCTGAAGACGAACGCGATGCCGCAAGGGTAGTCGGAATCGCATCGTGTTCCACCGGAACGAGTCGTACCGAAGAGGTTCCCTGCGGAATCCAGCGTGGGCGCCCCTTCTGGACCCGCACCATCGGTGCAATTGGACAATGAGCAGAAGGAGTACAGCACACTCTGGCTCCAAGGTCGCGTTTCTGTTGGTGAAAGCTGATAGAGCACTCCACCACCGTTTCCCCTGCCGCCTTGCGCCGTCGTGCCATACAGCACGCCCGAGGGCCCCACGGTGACCGGCGAATAAGGCGTTGCACCGTCTGCACAGTTTTGCTGTGCGCAAAAGCTATAGATGACGCGTTCGCGCCACCCGCCTTTCTTTCGGTTCAGCTCGAAAGCGACACCGCCCCTGTTAGCGCCGCCGACCATTGTTGTGCCGAACAGCGGGGACTGGCCATCATAAGGAAGGCCTTCAGCAGCGCCCGCATAACTTAGACCCTCTGGCTGCCAGCCGTCTGCGCATGGCGTTCCCCTAGGACAGAATAGATAAACGTTCCGAAACGACCACCGCCCGTGCTTCTTGATCAGATGGAATACGGTACCGGCATCAGCGCCAGCAGGTCCGCCATTAGCCGTCGTTCCGTACAGGTTGCCAGACTTGTCGATTATCAGACCGTTCGGGTTGTAACCGGTGAAGCATGAGCCCTCACCGGCAGCAAAATTGCAAAGGACGTGTTCGGCCCAATGGCCATTCTGATGCGTGAGCTGAAAAACAGTGCCTCTGCCGGCGCCGCCAGACCCCGTCGTCCCGTAGAGGTTGCCGGCCGCATCCATGACCAATGATCGCCCCGCACCCTCCCCGTCTGCGCAATTTGGCTGCGAGCAGAAAGAATAGATCACATGATATGTCCAGGCGATTGCGGGACGTGCGGGAGCCAAGACAAGGAAAGAAACAACTACTGCATAGATAAGCCACGTCAGACACGAAACTCGACTCATAAGGCAAACTCCCCAGCTCAGACGATCACTTGCAGAACCATGGCTGGATTGCAAGGAAAGTCTATTTCGACGGCCGGCCCGCGTCGGAGAATATGGTACGGCATACCAGTTGCCGCGTTCATGCGTGGAGGAA
>DASXGS010000360.1:0-4292 GCA_036488975.1 Rhizomicrobium sp.
TGCTCGCCGACAAGCGCTTCAATGCCGTGGTGATCGGCCCCGGCTGCGGAATAGGGCGGCAGACTCAGGAATTGGTCGCAGAGGTTCTTGCGAGCGGTGCGGCGGCGGTGCTCGATGCCGATGCACTGACCTCGTTTCACGGCGACCCGAACGCGCTGTTCCGGCTGCTGCGGGAACCGGCAGTTCTCACGCCGCACGAAGGCGAATTCGAAAGGATATTCTCGGGCTTGCTGCGGAAATCTCAGAACAAGATTGAAGCGGCGCGTGCCGCCGCGGCGGCCGCCAAATGTATTGTGCTGCTCAAGGGAGCGGACACGGTGATCGCCGCGCCGGACGGCCGCGCCATCGTCAACAGCCATGCACCGGCGACATTGGCGACCGCGGGCTCCGGCGACGTGCTTTCCGGCTTCGTCGGTGGTCTGATGGCACAACATCTCGACTCATATAAAGCAGCCGCGGCGGCAGCGTGGCTACACGGGAAGGCAGCGCAGGGGTTCGGGCCGGGTCTCATTTCGGAGGACTTGCCGGAGCTGCTGCCGGCCGCGCTCTCCCTATTGAAGGACGCGCTCGATGAGCGACATCGTCATCCGCCGGGCGGTCCAGGCTGACCTTTCCGCGCTGCTGGATATCTACAATTACTACGTCGTGAATACGCCGATCACCTTCGACATCGAGCCGCGCACCCTGGCGCAGCGGCAGGAATGGCTGGATCAGTTCGCGGAAAGCGGCCGCCACCAGTGCTTCGTCGCGGCCGTCGGCGAAAAGCCCATCGGCTGGGCGTGTTCCGCGAAATTCAAGGAGAAGGAAGCGTACGCCACGTCGGTGGAAGCCAGCGTCTATTGCGCACCGGGTTACACCGGTCGCGGCATCGGCCAGCAGCTGTACGCGACACTCTTCGAAGCGCTCGCGCGCGAAGACATCCACCGCGTCTATGCCGGCGTGACGCTGCCGAATGACGCTTCCGTTCACCTGCACACCGCATTCGGCTTCCGTCAAATCGGCACGCAGCATCAGGTCGGCCGCAAATTCGGCAAGTTCTGGGACGTGACGCTGTACGAACGGAAGACGTGACTCGTTTCAGCTGAAGTGCATTTCCCGCACCAGGCCCTGAAAGGCAGGATCGCTTCGCAGCGGATCCATCACCGGGTCCACTTTCAACTGCGCCATCCAGTTCTCATGCGATTCACGGGAGAGTCGCAGCCATTGCAGGGCCTGTTTCCGCTCGCCCAATGCCAGATACACCGCCGCCATGCGATATGGCACGATCGCGCCCTCGTTGCGGTTGGCGTAAAGCTTGGACAGCAATTCCTGCGCCTTTTCCGGCTCGCCCGCCATGGCGTAGGCATAAGCGAGGCCCGCCAGCGCGCCGCCATTGTGCTCCTCCGTCGTCCTCTGAAACTGCGGCATCGCCTTGTCGTATTGGCCTTGAGCGGCATACATCAGCGCGAGATAGAACCGCGTCGCCTGGTTGTCCTGCTGCGCCAGTGACTTTTCGCAGTAGGCGATCGCGATGTCGTAGCGGTGCATGTCGTAGTAAATTCGCGCCTGCACGAAATCGGTCATCGGCGAATGGCCAATCATTTCGGCCTTGTCCGCCTCGGCGAGGGCTTCAGGAAAACGACCCATCGTGCCCAGGAAATCGGCATAGCTCAGGTGTGTCGTGGCGTTGTCGGGCTCTAGCTCCAAACTCCGCTTGTATTCTCGGCCGGCCGTTTGCCAGTCGAAGTCCATATTGTAGGCGACAGCCGCGGTCACGCGGTGGGCCTCCGCAAGGTTGGGATCGGCCGCAACTGCGCGCCCTAAGGCTGCGTGGACCTTCGGCCCGATTTCGGAATCTGAAGCAGCGCCGGGATTTGAATAGCCGAGGTTCAAATACGCGCGTGCCATGTCGACATACGCAAGGGCGAATTTCGGGTCCGCTTTCACGGCCTGTTGAAACAAATCCACGGCGGCGCGTGCGTTCTCGAACGTTCCTCCAGTCCGTGGATCGCTTTTCTTGTAAAGCTCAAGTCCCTTTGTGAAGAGAGCGTTTGCCTTTGGGTTGGGGGAGTGCGGTCGCGGAGCATCCTGGGCGCCGCAGGCGCCGCTTATTGTGCCGGCCAGAAATACCGATAGCACGAACAGCCTTTTCATGCGCGCCTCCCGCGTTTCGCAGGGGCATTGTCTGCCTTCTTTTCCGGCCTCTGCGTTCACATTACGATGAGCGATACCGCCATGACGCTGGCGCAGAGCAGCCGTTCCATCGCGACGTTTGGCGTTGCGCTGGGTGAATCTCAGCGGAATTGACGTGGAACGTCTGTCCGCCTTCGTCTTGGATTGAGATGCCGGACAGGACGGTTTTGATTTCGGGCGCCGGGATTGCAGGGCCCACGCTTGCCTACTGGCTCCAGCGGGCTGGCTTCGCACCGACCATTGTTGAGCAAGCTCCTGCGCTGCGAACCGGCGGCTACGTCATCGATTTTTGGGGCCTCGGCTACGACATCGCCGAACGGATGGGGCTCATCGAGGCGATCAAGCGAGCGGGCTATCATGCGCGCGAACTGCGCATTGTGGACGATCGTGGTCATCGCATTGCCGGGTTCGGCACCCGGGTGTTCGACGAGCTGACCAATGGACGATACGTCACCATTGCGCGCAGCGGGCTGTCGCGGCTGCTGTTCGAAGCGGCGGAATCGGGAACGGAGACCATCTTCGGCGATGAAGTCTCCGGGCTCGAGCAAACGGCCGAAGACGTGCAGGTCTGCTTCCAAAGTGGTCGCGTGCGCCGATTCGACCTGGTGGTCGGCGCCGATGGATTGCATTCGCGGGTTCGCCATCTGGTATTTGGACCGGAACGGCAATTCGAGAAGCATCTCGGCTACGCAGTTGGGGCTTTCGAGACGAGCGGCTACCGGCCACGTGATGAGGATGTCTATGTCATGTACGGAAAACCCGGCCGCATGCTCGGCCGCTTCACCTTGAAAGACGACCGCGCGCTGTTTCTGTTCGTGCTGGCCAACGGCGGCAATCCCCTGCCACAGACGCTGGACAGCCAGAAGGCGCTGCTTCGAGAAACATACCGCAACGACAAGTGGGAGGTATCCCACATTCTCCAGGAGCTGGACCAAACGAACGAACTCTACTTCGACAGTGTCAGCCAAATCCGGATGCCGGCGTGGTCGAAGGGCAGGGTTGCGCTGATCGGCGATGCCGCCTTCTGCGTTTCGCTGCTCGCCGGGCAGGGCTCTGCGCTGGCAATGATTTCCGCCTATGCGCTGGCCGGCGAACTCGCAGGTGCCAGCGACCACCGGGAAGCTTTCGCGCAATACGAAGCACGGCTGCGGGCCTATATCGCCATGAAGCAGAAAGGTGCCGAGATGTTCGCCGGCGCCTTTGCGCCACGCACGCCGTGGGGGCTCTGGTTTCGCAATCAGGTGATCCGCGCCTTCGCAGTCCCCGGCGTGGCGCGCGTTGCCGTGGGGCGGGAGATTGCCGACCGCCTGCCGCTCCCGGATTACCCTTGGAGAAGGCGGCAAGAGGCGCCTCTTCCCCCCGGCGCTCTCCACTAGGCGGGCGCGGTAGCGCCTGCTATACGGCCCGCCTTCCGGAGGGATGGCTTCGCCGGAAGCCCGGGACGCGGGCGTGGCGGAACTGGTAGACGCGCTGGATTTAGGTTCCAGTGACGCAAGTCGTGGGGGTTCAAGTCCCTCCGCCCGCACCAGTCTTCGCCAGCGAAGCGGAAGAAGACTGCCACGCCGAAGCCAATTGGCGAAGGCGGGCTTTCGTCCGCGGGCTACGACTTGGCAGGCCAGCCGAATTGAGAATTGGGACGACACATGCAGATCACCGAAACAGTTTCCGAAGGCCTGCACCGCGAATTCAAGGTGCTGATCGCGCGGGATGACCTCGATGCCAAGCTCACCGGCCGCATCGAGGAGATGAAGCCGCGGGTCCACCTGAAGGGCTTTCGGCCCGGCAAGGCGCCGGTTTCGTTCCTCAAGAAGTCGTTCGGCAAGTCGATGATGGGCGAGATCGTCGACGAGGCGGTGAATGAATCCAGCAAGAAGGCCGTGGAGGACAACGGGCTCAAACCGGTGGCGCCGCCGCAGGTGGAGCTTTCGAGCAATATCGAGCAGGTCGCGGAAGGCAAATCCGATCTCGAGTTCACATTGAAGGTGGACCTGATGCCGGATTTCGAGGTGTCGGATCTGGCCAGCCTGAAGGTCGAGAAGCTGGTGACGGAGGTCTCCGACAAGGAAGTCGATGACGCGATCTACCGGCTGGCCGAACAGTCGCGCACCTATTCGCCGCGC
>DASXGS010000361.1:0-7101 GCA_036488975.1 Rhizomicrobium sp.
GCCTCAACGGCAGTCGCATCCTGCTTGTTGGCGTCGCCTACAAACGCAATGTCGACGATCTGCGTGAAAGCCCGGCGCTCACCATTTTCAAGCAGCTGGAGAGCCGAGGCGCAGCGGTGGACTACTATGACCCATGGGTGCCGGCGATCCCGGAAACGCGAGAATTCCCCCACCTCGCCGGCCGCACTTCCGTGAAGTGGAAGCCGGAGACCTTCGAGGGAACCTTCGACGCCGCGCTGATCGTCACCGACCACGACGATGTCGACTACCGCCAACTCGCTGCCTCGCTCGATCTCATTGTCGACACCCGCAACGCGATGCGCGGCGTGTCAGCCGCCCACATCGTCAAAGCCTAGGTCTGCAGCGAAGCCCTGGCCCAGCCCGCGTCTGGCAATCGCGGCGGGGTTCGGCAAAATGGCGCGCGAGGTAGCCGCCCGATGATTTTTCTCCTGCTTGCGACAACTGCCGCCACTGCCGGGCTATGCTTCTTCGCAAGGCCGATATCGGACCGGCTGCAGGTGTTCGATTATCCGCGCGGCGGCCGCAAGCAGCATGCGAAGCCGACGCCGCAGGTGGGCGGGCTCGCAATTCTGTTGCCGCTCGTCGCTTGCCTGGTGGCGCTGTGGGTCCTTCATCCGGCGGAGCCGCTTTATCTTGCACTGCTGCTCTGCGGAGCGGGCGTGGGCGTTGTTGGGATCATGGACGACCAGTCGCATTTGTCCGCAGCAGGGCGACTGCTCGTACTGGCCGTATTCACGTTGATGGCCTTCGCGCTCGATCCAAACCTTGCCGCACCGGCCATCGCTTGGGCCACCTTCGGATCCACTCCGTTGCCCGCGTGGCTGTTCATCGCTGGGGCCGTGCTCGCCACGGCCGGCTTTGTCTCGTCCGTCAATATGGCAGACGGGATCGACGGTCTGGTTCCAGCGGCGTTGTTCCTCTGGTGCCTGGGGTTCGACATCTTCGCCGACGGAGCGGTGCGAACGATCGCAATCGCGATCACCGGACCGGCGCTGGTGGTGCTCGCATTCAATCTGCGCGGGCTAGTGTTTCTCGGCGATTGTGGCACCTTCGGGGTGGGCTTCATCGTCGCGATGCTGGCGCTCGCCTCGCTTTCAAGCGGGCGCCTGAAAGCCGAGACGCTGTTGGTCTGGTTTGCCATGCCGGTGATCGATTGCCTGCGCGTGATCGCCGCGCGGATCGTCGCTGGCAAGTCGCCCTTGCGCGGCGGCAAGGATCACTTCCACCACATCCTGGCCGACATCTTCGGCAGGAAGCGCGCACTCTATTTCTACGCCGCCTTGATCTTCAGCACCTCAGCCCTTGCCGCTCTGGTGCCAAAGGCGTCCCTATACATTCTCCTCGCGCTGGCCGCGTTGTGCGTCGGATTCGTGGCGGCCCGGCGGGCGCTCTATTTGCGCTGGAATATCGGGCAGCGGCAGGCCGAGGGCGGCCGCGCCGCACAAAGGACTGCATTGACTCGGACCCGTCCCCCGAGCCCATCGGACGTTCAGCCGCCGCAGCGGGACAGCGGGCTTACCGCAAGTTAATTCACGGCGTTCATTGCTCCGGTGCAGGATTGTTGTAGTCTTGCGGCGGGGGAGCGATCGACGCCCGACAGGCATCCTGGATGCTCGACACCCAAACAGCTCTTTACCTTGCGAACAGACTGGGATTTGGTCCCGCGCCGGGCGAAATCGACCGTATTCGCGGTCTCGGTTTCGAAGCCTGTGTTGAAGAGCAACTCAACCCGAAGCTGAACGAACTTCCGCCCGGCTTGTCGGCGCAGCTCAAGAGCATTCCGTCGTTCGGCAAGGACACATTCGAACTCTTTCGCGATTATTGGTGGCGTCCGCATGTGCGCGATGCTGCGACGGGCGAGAAGTTGGCGCGCGAAAAGGTCCAGCTGCTCAAGCGGGTCACCTTCCAGGTCGGCCCGCAGGCGCGCATGGCGCGGATGATCCGCGCCATCGCAAGTCCGCATCGCCTGCAGGAAACGCTGGTGGATTTCTGGTTCAACCACTTCAACGTGTACGAGCGCAAGCAGCTCGATGCCGTGTGGATCGGTGCCTATGAAGAGGAAGCGATCCGGTCACACACGCTGGGGAAGTTCAGCGACCTGCTTCTCGCCACCGCCAAGCACCCCGCGATGCTGGTGTACCTCGACAACTGGCGCAACGTCTCGCCGCATGCCCGAGAGGGTCGGCGGCCGCCGAAAGCGAATGGCGTCAACGAGAACTACGCGCGCGAGGTGATGGAGCTGCACACGCTGGGGGTCGATGGCGGCTACACGCAGGCCGATGTCACCGCGCTCGCGCACATCCTCACGGGGTGGACGGTAGACAACGATCGGGCGCATGCGCATCGCGGCGGCCCCAATCCGTGGGGCGACGATGGCGGACCCGTCTGGGGCGGGTTCGCCTTCCGGCCCGGCCTGCACGATGACACGCCGCAGACTTTCCTGGGCCGCAAATTCCGCAACGCCGATTACGCCGATGGCGAGACGGCACTGCTAATGCTCGCGCATCATCCATCCACCGCGAAGCATATCAGCTTCCAGCTCGCGCAATATTTCGTCGCCGACAAGCCGCCGCAGCCGCTGGTTGATCAGATGGCGAGCACCTTCCGCAGCACCGACGGCGATCTCAAAGCGGTGATGCGCACCATGCTGCTGAGCAAGGAATTCCGCGATCCGTCGAATTTCGGCCGCAAGTTCAAGACGCCTTACCAGTATGTCGTTTCGGTGGCGCGCGCGTCTTCGCTCGATCCGCGCCTTGCCGCGCCGGTGGCCGAGGAACTGAAGATTCTCGGCCAGCCGATCTATGGCTGCCTCACGCCGGATGGCTACGCCTGCACAGAAAGCGCATGGCTCGATCCCGACGCCATGGTGCGGCGCTTGTCCTTCGCGGCGAAATTCGGCAGCGGTGCCTATATGCAGCCGCACCTGGCGGATCTGGGTTACGGCACAATCAAGCCCAAGAAGATTCTGCTGCAGCCGCAGGAAGGCGGCACGCCGATAGATGCGGATCGGCTGCTGGCCGCACTCGGTGGCGAAATCAGCAGCAGTACGCGCAGCGCAGTGGCGAAGGCCGCGAAAGCCGAGCGGGCCGGCCTTATTCTCGGCAGCCCCGAGTTCATGCGCTGCTAGTGCAAGGGAGAGAGTTAATGGATCGACGTGATTTTCTGCGGTCTTCGGCGCTTCTGAGCGGCCTGGCATTCCTGCGCATCGGCTCGCACGCTTGGGCCGCGCAAAACCCAAGCGGTGCGCGCGAACGGTTGGTGGTTGTATTCCTGCGCGGAGCGGTGGACGGGCTGAATGTGGTCGTGCCGTATCACGAGGCGGCCTACTACACGATGCGCCCCACAATCGGCATTGCGCCGCCAGGGCATCAGGACGGCGCACTCGATCTGGACGGGCATTTTGGCCTGCACCCGCAGCTCGCGCCGCTCATGCCGCAATGGAAAGATCGCAGCCTCGCTTTCGTGCATGCTTGCGGCTCGCCCGACGAAACGCGCTCGCATTTCCAGGCGCAGACTTACATGGAATCGGGCATGCCGGGCGTGCGAACGGCGACGGATGGCTGGCTCAACCGGACGCTCGCTGCCTTGCCCACGCCGCATCCCGCAACCGAGGCGGTGAATTTCGGCCCCACCATGCCGGCCATTCTGAAAGGCGCAATGCCGGTCGCCAGCCTGCCGAGCGCGGGCGGAGGTGGCATCGGCGCTAGCGCCTCCTTGCCACCTTCGCTGCTGCATGCCGGCTTCGACGAAATGTACGCGGGCAGCGACTCGCTGAGCGTTGCATATCGCCAGGGACGCACCGCGCACACGCAGCTGATGTCCGAACTGCAGCAGGACATGACGGAAGCGTCCGCCGGCGCACCGTTGCCGCGCGGCTTCGCGCAGGATGCCGCGCATTTCTGCAAGTTGGTGCGCAAGGACCCCACCATCCAGGTCGGCTTCTTTGCGCTCAGCGGCTGGGACACCCATGTGCGCGAGGGCGGCGTAGCTGGGGGGCTCGCCACCCATCTTCGCCAGCTCGCCGAAGGGCTTGCAGTATTTCCGACGGACCTGGGAGACGAGGGATACCGCAATACGGTCATCGTGGTGATGTCAGAATTCGGGCGCACCGCGCGGGAAAATGGCAACGCCGGCACCGATCACGGCCATGGAAATGTGATGTGGGTAATGGGCGGCGCGGTCAACGGTGGAAAGGTGCATGGCAATTGGCCGGGACTGGCCGAAGAGCATCTGCACGAAGGTCGCGATCTTGCCGTCACAACGGATTTCCGAACAGTGCTCGCTTCGGTGCTGGGCGGCCAGCTCAAGCTGTCGCGGCCGGCGCTCGACAAGATCTTCCCGAACGCCCCGGCTGGCTCGCTGCCAATCCTGCGCGCATGAACGGGGCAGGAGACGAAAGGGCCCCGAATTGGGGCCCTTCCTTCTGTATTTCCGCGTTGCGAAGTTACGGCGTGCCCTGTCCCGGACAGACGCTCTGCTCGTCGTTCTGGAAGCTCAGCCATTTGTGCAGCGAGATATCCCTCGGCGCGCCGAAATAGCCGAGAAACACCAAGGACTGCAGATTGTAGGTGAAGCCGTTCGCGTTGTAGGGGAACGCGCCGCTGTTGGGATTGTTCTCCAGCGGGTCGCCGTCTTCCATCGCATTGTTGTCGGCGCAGTTCACCGAATTGTCGACGAACGGATCGTCCATCCATTCGCCGATTTCATGCGACCATGCGGAGACGTCCTGCGAAAAGACGCCCGGTAGATCGACATATGTCGCGTAAGCATAAGTCTGCCCGCGAGGTTGGCTGCCGGTGGCGCTGTGATAGCCGCCGATGCAGCACACCTGCTCCGAGGTGCCTTCTGTCAGATAGACGTCGTAAGTGAGGAACAGGGGAAGCACGCTCGGGTTGATCTCGGCGAAGCTCCGCATGAACTGCTGCAGGTAACGGTCGAATACGTCGATTTCCATCGTGCCGACGCAGGACGAACGATTGGATGCCGAGCACGTGCCCGTGCCGAACGGATTGTCCATGACCGTTCCGAGTGGGGCTTTCACGCGGATGGTCTGCTCCGGCAACACCGTGGGACTGCCCAGCAGCACGTGATAGTTGCGGTTCTTCTTCACGAAAGACCAAAAATTCGCGCGCTGAAAGGCATCGATGTACTGCGTCTTGCCGACATCGGTGCCGCCCTGGATGAAGCGCACATTCGACCGGAACAGCGGCGAGTTGAGGTAGTTGTGAATCAGCGTCTCGCCGTTGGGCAGCTTCGCAGCCAAGGGGTCGAACGTCATTTTTCCGTTGAGCGCGCCGTACACCATCTTGATCGGCACGATGACGACCGGAAACGTGGTCGGCGCGTTGCTGGCGGCCGGATCGGTGCCCGGCATCGTGTAGGTGATGGTCTGGCCGAGGTTATCAGTGAAGCTGCCGTTCCACTGCGGCAGCTGCGGCGAACCTGCGGGCGGCAATTTGTGCCACTTCAGATTGTTCGGCAGCGTGCGGAAGAGCGGCTTGGGCGTGCCGGCAAATTTCAGCGCCGGCGCCGGGCTGGACATGGCTGTGGCCAGCGAAGCGGCCAGCAACGCAAGTGCAAGGCGGTGTTTCATGCGGAGTCTCCGAAGTTTCCCCCTTCGACCGGGCTGGGAACCCGGGACTGGCGCACAAAACGCGGCAGACGGCTCGTTGTTCCCTAACGGGACGCACGGGCTTGGCATGTGAATGGTGGCTATCGAAGCCGGTGCGGATGGCTGCCAAACAATAGCCAGACAAAGAACACAGCCACGACCACGATGGCGATGACGTAGAAAACAAGAGCCCTGCCGCGGGACCGCACCGTGAGTTCGTGCGCCTTTGCGCGGGCGAGCGCCATCATTTCCAGCGCCAAGCCGAACAGGATCAGCCCGAGCAGGAACTCCCCGATGTAGCGGATCAGGGCCGGATTGAAGCGCCCCATATGCAAGAGCCGGATTCCACGAACAAATTCGCCGCAATCTGACCACATCCCATCCGGTGGCGGGAAGCGCGAGAAAAAATTTGCCGCACGTCAGGGGGCCGGACAGACCGGTTTCGCCGGCGCGGCGGATAATGCTAAGGGGGCGGCCGCAGGCGTTGCGGGTGCGCGTGGCAGGCCGATGAAGATTTCTCCCATCATACTGTGCGGCGGAGAGGGTTCGCGGCTCTGGCCGGTTTCGCGGCGGGATTGTCCGAAACAGTTCGCGCGGCTGGTGGGCGACCTCTCCTGTTTTCAGCAGGCGGCGCTGCGGCTTGGGCCCGCAAACGGGGGAGCGCAGCCCATCATCGTGGCCGGCGAAAGCCACGAAACCATCATCTGCTCACAGTTGGCCGACATCGGAATCGACGCAACCGTCATTCTTGAGCCGGAGGGCCGCGATTCCGCTCCGGCTACCGCGGCCGCGGCGGCTTGGCTGTTGAGCCGGGGCGAAGACGGTCCGGCCATCATGCAACCCGCCGATCATCACATTCCGGATGTGGAGCGCTTCGCCGCGGCGGCCGCGCGGGCTGCGGACGGGGCAGAGCACGGATTCATTGTCACCTTCGGAATTACACCGGCCCTGCCGGAAATCTCGTACGGCTACATCAGTGCGGGCGATACGATTGCCGGCTGCGGCGGTGTGGCGAAGGTGGATCGTTTCATCGAAAAGCCGTCCCGCGCCAAGGCCGTCGAATATGTTGCGCAAGGCTTCCTCTGGAACAGCGGCATGTTCGCATTCCGGCCCTCGGTGCTGATGGAAGAAATGCGCGCCTTCGAGCCCGCGATTGCTGATGCGGTGGAGCGTGCGGTGGCGCGTGCCGGGCGCAATGGCAATGTGGTGCGGCTCGATCCTGCCGCGTTCGGGCAGTCGCCGAAGAAATCGCTCGACTATGCCGTGATGGAGCGCACCGCAAAGGCCGCCGTCGTGGCGGGCGATTTTCCGTGGTCCGATCTGGGCGCCTGGAGTGCCATTTATGCCGCGCATGAAAAGGACGCGCAGGCCAATGTGATTGTGGGTGAACACGCCATCGCCGTGGAATCCGAACGATGTTTCCTGCGTAGCGCCAACATTCCGCTCGCCGTCATAGGGCTTTCCGATGT
>DASXGS010000402.1:0-3319 GCA_036488975.1 Rhizomicrobium sp.
CATCCCCCGTGATCCCGGTGCCCAGCAGGTGTAATATTCCACCTCGTTCGTTTGGAGGGAGTGCCATGAAGTTGTCTCACTTGCCTATCTTTGCAACGTTTGCTGCGGCAGCCGCTCTTTCGGTTTCGCCGGCCGGTGCCGCCGTCACAGTGCTCGGCGGCGGCCTCGGAAACGATTGTTATCAGACAGCGGAATTCGGCGGCGATGCCGCCAAGGGCGTCGAAACTTGCAGCCTCGCCCTCGAACAGGAAACGCTTACGGTGTCGGACCGCGCCGCGACCTTCATCAATCGCGGTATCCTGCGTTCGCGCACAGGCGACACCGATGGCGCCATCAAGGACTACGACGTGGGGCTCAGCATCGACGGCATCCATGGCGAAGGCTATGTTGACCGCGGGGCCACCTATATCGCGATGCAGCGCTATCAGGATGCCATGACGGACATCAACAAGGGAATCGGCCTGGGTGCGAAGAAGCCGCACATTGCGTACTACGATCGCGCTATCGCTGACGAGGCGCTGGGCGATGTTCGCGGCGCCTATCTGGACTACAAGAAAGCCGTCGAACTCGAGCCCGATTTCGCGCTCGCCAACGAGCAGCTCACGCGATTCAAGGTTATCCGCAAGGCGCCCACCTCCGAGTAGATCCCACGACTGCCGCGCCAACATGACAGAAATTTCGGTCACGAGCTTGGCGCGGCAGCTTTACCTGCGACACACCGATACAAATTAGAACGGCTGCCGGCCTTTCGTCTTCCAGTCGCCGGTCTCATTGTCGCCTTTGCAGAGCGGGCGCAAAGAGTTCGGGTTTTCCATGGCTCTGGATTTCGGCTCAACGGCCACAGAGGCGCGCGGCGCTCCGGTGCATGAGGCTCCCGCGGCGGATGCTTTGCGCAAACCGGCGGATCGCATCGCCCGGCCTGTTCTGAAATGGCGGTGGCTGATCGGCGCAATGATCCTGATGCTGATCGGCGCTGGCGCCTACCTGCTGCGCGGTGGCAGCGCCGGTGAATCCCCTTACATCGTGGCGCCCGTCATAAAGGGCGATATCGAGGACACGGTCACCGCGCTCGGCAATCTGCAGCCGCGCGACTATGTCGATGTCGGCGCGCAGGCGACCGGGCAACTGAAGAAACTGTACGTCGACATCGGTTCTACCGTGAAGCAGGGCCAACTCCTGGCGGAGATCGATCCGCAGGTGGTGAGCGCCAAGGTCGAACAAGACGAAGGCAATCTCGCGAACCTGAAAGCGCAGCTCGCCGACAAACAGGCGCAGTTTTCGCTCGCCAACGCAAACCTCAGCCGCCAGAAAGGCCTCAGGACGGCAGACGCCACAAGCAAGGCCGACTACGACAGTGCCGCCCAGGCGGCGGGCTCGGCGGCTGCCGAAGTCAACGCGCTGAAAGGCCAGATCGCGGCGGCACAGTCGCAGCTGAATGGTGACAAGGTCACGCTCGGCTACACGAAAATCTACGCGCCGATGTCCGGCACGGTGGCCTCCCTCGCGATCAAGCAGGGACAGACGATCAATTCGGTGCAGCAGGCGCCCACCATTTTGCGCATCGCCGATCTTTCGACGATGACGGTATGGACGCAGGTGTCGGAAGCCGATGTGCCCAAATTGCGCATCGGCATGCCGGCGTACTTCACCACCCTGGGCAATCCGGACAAGCGCTGGTACGGCACGCTGCAGCAGATCCAGCCGACGCCGACCATCACGAACAATGTCGTGCTCTACACCGCAACGTTCGATGTGAAGAACCCGACCAATGAATTGATGACGCAGATGACGGCGCAGGTATTCTTCGTCACCGCCTCTGCGCACGATGTCGTGACCGTGCCCGTATCGGCGCTCCACCAGGGGCACGGACGCGCGGGCGGCCGAGCTGGCTCCTGGTCCCCGAAACGGGAGCAAGGCTCGGCCGCCCAATCTTCTGAAGGAGGCGACGCCAAACCTTGGCGCAACGGCGCCCATCGCGCGCAGTTCGCAGCCATTCGCTCTGCCATGCACACGCCGGGAGCAAAGCGATACTGGGTTACGGTGCTGAAGGCGGATGGCACGGCTGAACCGCGGCCGGTCGCCATCGGCGTGATGAGCCGCGTCTCGGCACAGGTGCTGGCGGGGTTGACGCCGGGGGATAGCGTGGTCGTCGGCACGAAGTCGGAAGCAGCGCCGCATCAGCGAGCGGGCGGCATGCGCAATGGAAGCTACG
The DNA here is from genome assembly GCA_036488975.1 of Rhizomicrobium sp. Lineage (GTDB taxonomy): Bacteria > Pseudomonadota > Alphaproteobacteria > Micropepsales > Micropepsaceae > Rhizomicrobium. The sequence continues at coordinate 2,213 of DASXGS010000402.1, forward strand.
GCGGACGGCCCCGGATGGGCGGCTTCCCGTGAACCAGACTCCCGGCCGAATGATCGCGGCGGCGCAAGCCGAGCCGCTGCTTTCCCTGCGCGATGTGACGAAAATCTTCGTCACGGGCGGCGATGTGGAAGTGCATGCGCTACGGGGCCTGTCGCTGGACATTTACCCCGGCGAATTCGTCGCCATCATGGGGCAATCGGGTTCCGGCAAGACCACGCTGATGAATCTGCTGGGCTGCCTCGACAAGCCGAGCAGCGGCCACTACGTGTTTGCCGGGCAGGACGTGGCGAAGCTTCAGCGCGACGATCTCGCATGGCTCCGGCGCGAAGGCTTCGGCTTTGTGTTCCAGAGCTACAATCTGATCGGCACCGCGACCGCAACGGAGAATGTGGAAATCCCCGCGATCTATGCGGGGTTTTCACCGGCCGAGCGGCATGCCCGCGCAAAAGCACTGCTCACATCGCTCGGGCTGGCCGATCGCCTGACACATCGCCCCAACCAGCTCTCCGGCGGCCAGCAGCAGCGGGTGTCGATCGCGCGCGCGCTGATGAACGGCGGCAAAGTCATTCTGGCGGACGAGCCCACCGGGGCCCTCGATTCCAAGAGCGGCGAAGACGTGATGGCGCTGCTGAAGGACCTTGCGGCGCAGGGGCATACCGTCATTCTCATTACGCACGACCGCAATGTGGCCGCGCATGCCCGGCGCGTCATCGAATTGCGCGATGGGCTCGTGGTCTCCGATTCCGGTCCCGATCCGTCTCGCGCGAGATTCGATGTGCCTGCAATTCGCCCCGATAAAGCGGCCGGTTGGTCGTTTGGCAGCTTGCAGGAAGCCACGCGTATGGCGGCGCGCGCGCTGCGCGCCAACATTTTCCGTACCGTGCTGACCTTGCTTGGCATCATCATCGGCGTCGGTTCCGTGGTCGCGATGATGGCGATCGGCGAAGGCGCCAAGCAGGCAGTGATCCAGCAGATCGGCTCGATGGGCACAAATCTGCTGGTGGTGCGGCCCTCGTTTCGCAATATGCGCGGCTACAACGGCGCCATCGCCAGTCTCGTACCAGCGGATGCGGATGCGCTCGCGAAGCTGCCGAATGTCGGGGAGGT
>DASXGS010000188.1:0-5553 GCA_036488975.1 Rhizomicrobium sp.
ACACCTGGCCGGAGATCATCTTCCTGATGATCGTCAATTTCACTGCGGTATTGATCACGGCCGGCTATGCCAACAGCCGCACCATGCTCGCGCGAATCGCGCCGGTGGAGAAGATGACAGAGTTTTTCGGGCTCTACTCCTTATCCGGCACCTCAACCACGTTTCTTGCCACCGGCTTTGTCGGCTGGCTCACGGCGGTCTCGCACAGCCAGCGCATCGGTCTCCTGGGTGAGACGCTGTTTCTCACTGTCGGACTCCTGCTGTTGTTCTTCGTGCGGGAAGAGCGCGCGACCGCGGCATGAAGCTACGAAACTCTGATTCCAATTCGGCCGGTATCTCCGAGCGGATGGGGCTACCTGCGGAAGCAGCGATTGCCGATGCGGCCGGCGTGGCGCAACTCGCCCATGCCAGGCTGCACATTTCAGCGGAAGGCGGGCGTGCGGCCAGCCGGCTCGGCCAATGGGCGTGGGCTCTGTACGAGGGCGCGCGCGATCCGAACGTGATTTTCCAGATCTACATCATCTCGCCGTTCTTCGCGACGGTGATGATGCGCGATCCGGTGCGTGGGCAGGAGCTGTGGGGCGATCTCACCTCGTGGGCCGGCTATATCACAGCAATTTTGGCGCCCTTCTTCGGCGCGATTGCCGACAAAGGCGGCCCGCGCAAACCGTGGCTGGCGCTGTTCACCGGGCTGATGGTGATCAGCTTCGCCGGAACTTGGTTTGGCGTGCCGAATTCCGGCGCGCTGCAGATTTTCGTGGTCGCCGCGATGGTGGCCGCGAACAATGTGGTGTTCGAATTCTCCAACGCGTTTCACGGCGCGATGCTGCCGGCTATTGCGCCGTACCGGCGGATGGGAAGCCTGTCAGGTCTGGCGTTCGCGCTGGGCAACGGGAGCGGCTTCGTGCTTCTGATTTTCTTCTTGGCGGCATTTCTGTTGCCCGAGCATCCGCTGTTCGGCGTCCATCAGGCGGCACACGAGCCCGAGCGTCTTGCGGGCCCGATCTCTGCGGTATGGATGTTACTGGCCGCGCTACCGCTGTTTTTCTTCACGCCGGACCGCCCGCGCACGGGCGTGCCGCTTGGCCGCGCCATTCGGGACGGCACTCGTGCGGTGCTGAAGACGGTGCGGGACCTCAAGCACTACCGCAATGTGGCGCACTACATCGGTGCGCGCTCGCTGTTCAACGACGGCATGACCGGCGTTCTGACCTTCACCGGGATTTATGCGGCCGGCACCTTTCACCTCGGCGCGTTCGCCATGACGGTGTTTGGCATCATCCTGATTTTCTTCGCCACGCTGGGTGGGTTCCTCGGCGGCTGGCTGGACTCGAAACTGGGCTCGAAGCGCGCGTTGCTGATAAGCATCGGCGGCACCGCGCTGTTCTTTACCCTGGGCCTCACCATGGGCCCGGACCGCATCTTCTGGTTCGTTCCATACGATATTCACGCACGGCCAGCGCTGCCGTTTGCGTTCCTCGGCACCTGGCCGCAGCTGATCTATCTGCCGATCGCGTGCGGCAATGCGCTGTTCATCGTCGCGGGTTACGCGAACACCCGGACCATGATGGCGCGTATCGCGCCGTTCGAGAAGATGACGGAGTTCTTCGGGCTGATGTCTCTGTCTGGAACGGCGACTACGTTCTTTGCGCCGGTGAGCGTGGCGCTGGTCACCCGATGGACGCATTCGCAGCGCGGCGGCATGGTGGCGATTGCGGCGCTTCTCGTGCTGGGATGGGTCTGGATGTTCTTCGTAAAGGAAGAGCGCGCGATCGCGGTTTGAACACGCGGTTCAGTGGCGGAAATGGCGGATGCCGGTGAAGGCCATGGCGAGCCCGGCATCGTCCGCCGCTTCGATCACGGCGTCATCGCGAATGGACCCGCCGGGTTGGATCACCGCCGTGGCGCCCGCTTCGGCAACCGCCAGCAGCCCATCCGGGAAAGGGAAGAAAGCGTCGGAAGCCGCTGCCGAACCAATGGTCAAAGGCTGTGACCAGCCGGCGGCCGCCGCCGCGTCGCGCGCCTTGATCGCGGCGATGCGCGCGGAGTCTACGCGGCTCATCTGGCCCGCGCCCATACCGGCGGTCTGCCCCTCCTTCGCATAGACTATTGTGTTGGATTTCACGTGCTTGCAGACCGTAAAGGCGAACAGCATGTCGGAAAGCTCGGTTTCGGTGGGCTGTCGCTTCGTGACGATCTTCAGGCCGGTGCGCGCGACGTGCCCGTTGTCGCGCGTCTGCACGAGGAAGCCGCCGGCAACGGATTTGAACATGAGACCCGATGCGCCGGGATCCGGCAACCCGCCGGCCGCAAGCAGGCGCAAATTCACGCGGCGGGAAAGAATGGCGCGGGCATCGGCATCGGCATCGGGCGCGATGATCACTTCGGTAAACAGCTTGGCGATTTCTTCCGCGGTTTCCCCATCCAGCATGCGATTGAAGGCGAGAATGCCGCCGTAAGCCGATACCGGATCGCAGGCCAGCGCCTTACGGTAGGCGTCCGTCAGCGATGTACCCAGCGCGACGCCGCAGGGATTGGCGTGTTTGATGATCGCGCAAGCCGGGGCCGCGGCAGGATCAAACTCCGACACCAGCTCGTAGGCGGCATCGGTGTCGTTGATGTTGTTGTAGGATAGCTCTCGGCCCTGAAGCTGTTCGGCGGTGGCCACGCCATAGCGAGTGCCACTCGTGACATAGAACGCCGCGTGCTGGTGCGGATTCTCGCCATAGCGTAACGGCTGCTTCAATTGCCCGGCGAAAGATATACGGCGCGGGAATCCCGTGTTGTCATTGTCCACTAGCTGGCGGGCCAGCCAACCGGAAACTTCCGCATCATATGCAGCGGTCCGGCCATAGGCGATCTGCGCAAGGCGGCGGCGCAAGGGGAGGGTGGTGGCGCCGTTGTTCTCATCCAATTCCGCGAGGACGGTCGCATAGTCCTCCGGATCGACCACCACCGTCACATATTCGTGGTTCTTGGCGGCGGCGCGGATCATCGCCGGTCCGCCGATGTCGATGTTCTCGATCGTCTCGTCGAAGCCGGCGCCTTTCGCAACCGTCGCTTCGAACGGGTACAGGTTCGAGACCAGCAGATCGATGCCTTCGATGCCGTGCTCGCGCATCGCCCGCGCATGCTCGGGATTGTCGGGTATGCCCAAAAGCCCGCCGTGGACCTTCGGGTGCAGCGTCTTCACCCGGCCATCGAGCATCTCGGGGAACCGGGTAATTTCTGAAACGTCCGTGACCGCCAGCCCCGCCTCGCGCAACGCCTTCGCCGTCCCACCGGTGGAGATCAGCACCACATCGCGGGCGGCAAGCGCGCGGGCGAATTCCACCAGCCCCGTTTTGTCGAAAACGGAAAGCAAAGCTCGGCGGATCGGGCGCAAGGTCATGGGAATCGCGGGCGCTGGAATGCGGCACCGCTCTTACTTCCTGAACAGCCAAAAGAGAAGCGTCAGCGCGACGCTGATCACAAGGCAGGTGATCACCGGAAAGTAGAACGAGAAATTCTGCCTTTGGATGGCGATGTCGCCCGGAAGCCGGCCAGGCCCAAGCCGCACAAGCCAGGGCCAAAGCACGCCCGCGGCGACCAGCACCAAACCTCCCACAATGAGAATCCTGCGAATGTTCATTTGCGGCTTCGTATAGCGGGCCTACCACCGTATAGTGGCAACGCGAATCCCCTAAGGGTGATGGCGGTGAGTACTCCCAAACTGCGCCTGAGTTACAACTGCGCCAAGTGCCCCGGCTATTGCTGCTCCTACCCCATCATCCCGCTGAACAAGCGCGATCTCGAACGCATTGCTAGATATTTTGGGATGACGGTGCGCGAGGCGAAGAAGAAGTTCACAGTGCCGCGCGATGACGAGCCGGTGACCATGCGTCGCAAGGCCGACAAGCATTTCGGACGCATCTGCCAATTCTTCGACAGCGAGAAGCGCAACTGCACGATCTACGAAGCGCGGCCGCTCGCCTGCCGGGGGTACCCGGAAGTGGCGCACTGCGGCTACTACGAATTTCTGAAATTCGAACGGCGTCTGCAGGAAGACAAGGAGCTGGTGGCCGGCACGATAAGCTAACGGCCCACCCCCTGGACGGCTTTTCATCCATTGGCGACCCGTCGCGTTTGTTGACCGCGCGCGACGCACCGCTAATATCCGCGGCCCATTCCTTCTTTTTGCACGTGCCCCTGTGGCGGAATGGTAGACGCGGCAGACTCAAAATCTGTTGCCTTCACGGGCGTGCTGGTTCGAGTCCGGCCAGGGGCACCACATGGCTCCCGCGCGAATTGCGTCCCGCCTAGAAATCCAGGCCAAAGCGCGTTCCGACGGAGACGGAGAGGTTCGTGTTTGGCGCGGTCGGCGGGTTCACATCGACAAGGCTGAACGCATCCACGTGCGCGCGGCCCGCGAGCACCGGGACGCTGTATACGCTCTCCATCCGCAGTTCGCGGCGTCCGCCGATGTTCCAGGTTTGCGTCACCGGGCCGACGGCTCCGGTTTCGCGGTCGACGACCTGCAGTGCCGTGTAGTTCAGGGCGCCAGTTTCGACATGGAGTGGCTGCGCGAGCGAAGCACGCAAGCTGTCTGTGTCCGAGAGTAGCCCGATCTTTTTGACGGCAAGTTCGAACGCCGTCGATTCAAGTCCGGACGCGGTGAGCGCAAGCCCCGATGTTGCGGATTGGTCGCCCGCAGTGCGCGCAAGCGTCGCCGATCCCGACAAGGTCCAGCCGTCGGCAAACATCGCCGTCGCGCCAAGCGTCGCGCCATGTGTGCGGGCGCCGTTCGCGAGCGCCAGCGCTCCGCTTCCCTGTGAACCCAAGAGGCCGTTCGATTCGTCGAGGTCCGTGTAGGACGCGCTGACCGTGAAAGCCTTCGTCACTGAATACTCAATGCTACCAACAGCGGCCAATGCATGACTTGTGCGCAGCGGGTAGATCGCAATCGGCCCATAGGTCGGATCGAGATAAGTATGATCGTCGGCTTTCTGGCTAAGGCCGAGATTTAGCTTGAGGCCGGACGCAACGGCGAAGCCGCCGCTGGCATATGCACCCCCGGACGCAAGCCCAAGTACCGGATCCACACCGCCGGTTGCCGGATCGTAGTCCGAGCGCATGCCGAAAGCACCGCCGCCCATCATGCTGTGAACACCGCTGCCTTCGCCCAGATGCAGTTCGATGCCAGCCTCGCGATCAAGGGCGACGAATTCCGAGTGGATGGGTCCTTCTCCCTGACGCAACTCGTCGGCGGAAGATTGCGTCGTCAGCATGCCAAGTTGCCAATCGCCTTGCGCGATCCCGGTCGATTGCGAATCAAAACTCAGCGAATTGACCCCGTGCGCCCAATCGATCAAGCGCTGATAGAGATAGGATTGGAACGGATTGCTGTTTCCGTTGACCGTCTGGTTCTTGCCCACCAGCATGCTGCTCAGCGGAATTTCGAAATCGCGATACGTCGATCCGATGGATTCGAAGGCGACAATGTATGCGCCCTTCTGCTGCCACAGATTGAGCTGGCCTGCGCTCAGCACCGACGCTTTCAGCGATTTCGCCGAG
>DASXGS010000225.1:0-7774 GCA_036488975.1 Rhizomicrobium sp.
CGCCAAGATGCTAGGCTATTCCGCCGCCCAGGAGTTGATGGCGTGGGGCCCCGAGCGGCTGAATGAAGTGATTTATCCGGCAGACCGGCAGATGGTGGTGGAACGTATTCGCCGCCGCATGGCGGGCGAGGAAGTCATTTCACATTATGAATTGCGCTTCAGCCACCGCGATGGAAGCACCGTCTGGGCCGATACGTTGGCGACATTTGCAACGTGGGACGGCAAGCCGGTCTCGCTGTCCTGGCTGACCGACATCACCGCGCGGAAGCACGCCGAAGCGGAGTTGGTGAAGAGCAAGCAGGCCGCGGAATATGCCAACAGCGCGAAATCGCAGTTCCTCGCCACCATGAGCCACGAGCTGCGCACGCCGCTTAATGCCATTCTCGGTTTCTCGGAAGTGCTGACGACGGAAATGCTGGGGCCGGTCGGGCAGCCGAAATATCTGGAATATGCGCGCGATATCCATGAAAGCGGGCGCCACCTGCTTGATTTGATCAATGACATTCTCGATCTAGCGAAGCTGGAAGCGGGCAAGCTGGAGTTACACGAAACCGAGATTTCCCTCCCGCACGTGATCGAGCGTTGCGTGGTTCTCGTGCGCGAGCGCGCCAAGCAGGCCAAGGCGGCGGTGGAGACGCTGGTTCCGGACGGGTTGCCCGCACTGTATGCCGACGAACGCGCGCTACGCCAGGTGCTGCTCAACCTCCTCAGCAATGCCGTGAAGTTCACACCTGCAGGCGGACGCGTGACGGTGCGCGCCAGGTTCGATACGGCGCGCGGTTTTGCGATCTCCGTCGGCGATACCGGCATTGGCATGAGCCCACAGCAAGTCGAGGTCGCCTTCAGCCCGTTCGGTCAGATCGATTCCGCTCTCTCGCGGAAGCATGAAGGCACGGGCCTAGGACTCCCGATCACGCGCGCCCTGGTACAGTTGCACGGCGGGGATGTGACGATCGAAAGCTCGCCCAATCGCGGCACCACGGTCACCGCACATTTTCCGGTTGTGCGCGCCGTCCGCGCTGCGGCCTGACGTTAAGCCTACAGTAACCATTGCGGGCAAAGCGGCCTTAACCCACATGCGGGCATCATTGTCTGTTGCCGGCCCGAGTTTTGCGGGGGAGAGTTCATGCAGGACAATGCGGCCACAAATGCCGCGCTTGATCCGCGACAACGGCTCGCGCGCGAGCAACTGAAACTTGCGCTGAAAAACATCCGGCCAAACTGCTGGATGATGCCGGTGATCGCGGCGGTGATGTGCGTGATGTTTTCACGCTGGGCAGCCACGCCCGCACTAGGCACCTGGTTTGCCATCGTGACGGTGGGGGGTGCGCCGCTCGGTTTCATTGCATACCGCTACTTGACGCTCGAGCAGGATGGAACGGCGGAGCAGCGCTGGGTTAAGCTGGCGACGCTCTCATACGTCCTGTTCACGCTCACGTGGTCGTCGATGGGATTGTTCCTGTGGCAGCCGGTCAGCGACCTCAATCACATGCTGCTGATGCTGATCGTGGGCTGCACACTGGCCGGCAATTCCGCATTGGTTGGCGCGAGCAAACCGCTGACCGTAGTGGGTTATGCGGTGTACGGCTCCGCGCTCGTGCTCTTGCCGCTGCGCGAAGGTGGGCTGATCTATGACGCGCTGTCGCTATTGGCACTGCTGTTCGTGGGTTATCTCGCCTGGATGTCGCGGCAGATCTATTTCACTGCCCGCGACATGCTGAAACTGCGCGATGACAAAAACGATCTGATCGCCGCGCTCGCGGAATCCAAGGGGCAGTCAGATGCCGCCTTAGAGCGCGCCGAAGCGGCAAGCCGCGCGAAATCGGAATTTCTCGCCAATATGAGCCACGAGTTGCGCACGCCGCTGAACGCGATCATTGGATTCTCGGAGATGATTCAATCCGGCCATTTTGCAAGGCCCGGCAAGCACGCTGAATATGCCGGTCTGATTCATCAGTCGGGTTATCATCTTCTCGCGCTGATCAACGACATTCTAGACCTTGCCAAGATCGAAGCAGGCGGCTTGGTGCTGCAGGAAAGCGAGGTGGACGTGGCGCGGCTGATCTCCGGTTGCGTGCGACTGATGGGCGGGCGGGCCGAGGTTTCGGAGCTCATCATCGAGACGGATGTTTCTGCTGGTCTGCCACCCCTGCACGCCGACGAGCGAGCGTTGAAACAGGTGCTGCTGAACCTGCTGGCTAATGCGGTGAAGTTTACGCCACCGGGTGGGGCGATTACCGCCTTCGCGCGCATCGCACCGAATGGCGATATGGCGCTCGGCGTGGGAGACACGGGCATCGGAATCGCCGAAGACGATCAGGCGCGTGTGTTCGAGCATTTCGGCCAAGGCCGCCACGACGTCGTGACGCCGGACAAGGGAACGGGTCTCGGCCTGCCGATCGTGAGGGGACTCATTGCTGCGCATGGCGGGCGTGTGGAACTGGAGAGTCGGGTGGCCGAAGGCACCACCGTGACGGTCTTCCTGCCGGCAGCACGGGTGACCGTGCCGCTGCGCGCGGCATCCTAGCGCGGGGCATCCTTCCCAGCTACTCGCCGCGGAAGTTGGGTGCGCGTTTCTCAAAAAAGGCGTCGAGCGCTTCGCGATGATCGGCGGTTTGGTGCGCCAGCGCCTGCATGGAGGCCGACTGCTCCATGATGGTCTCGAAGCTCGCGGCCTGGGCGTCGCGCATCAGGCGCTTGGTCATGCGCAGCGCATCCGGCGGCTGGCGGCAGACGCGCGCCGCAAGCGCCCTCGTCTCCTCCATCAGCGATGTGGCGGGCACGATTTTCGACACCAATCCCCATTGCAGCGCGGTTTGCGCGTCGATGGTATCGGCCGTGAAGAACAGTTCGGCGGCGCGGGATTGTCCGATCACGCGCGGCAGGATCCAGGCGCCGCCATCGCCGGGGATCAACCCGACGCGCAGGAAGGTGGCGCCGAAGATCGCACTGTCAGCCGCGATGCGGATGTCGGCCAGGCAGGCAACGTCGTTCCCGAGGCCGATGGCAGGACCGTTCACCGCGGCGACCAGCGGCACCTCGATCCCCCACAGCGCACGAATGATGCGGTGAATGCCGTTGCGGTAGTTTTCGCGCAGATGCACACCCGCGCCGTGGAAGCCGCTCGAGCGCTCGCGCATCGATTTCAGATTGCCCCCGGCGGAAAAAGCCGGTCCCGCACCAGTGAGGATGGCGCAGCGGATTTCACGGTCCCGATTAATTTCTGCTGCGGCGTTGGCAAACAGCTCGCCATCGCCCGGCTCGCCGAGCGGATTGCGCGAGTCGGGCCGGTTGATGGTGAGAGTGGCAATGGCGCCATCCTTTTCGAGCAGCAAGGCCGACATGAGGCACTCCAATAGGGATCAGCTCGGACCTTAACACCGACTGGCCGCGCGGGAAGCTCCTAGCGCATGATACCGGTGTGGCCGAGGGAGTAGCGGCCGGGCAGCGGCCAGATGGCGAGGCCGTGCGGTTCGCGGCCCACCGGAATCTTCACCACCGCGCCTGATCGCGTATCGATGCGATAGATCACGTTATCGAAACGCCCCGACATCCACAGATAGCGGCCGTCGGCGCTGACACTGCCCATATCGGGGCTGCCGCCGCCGGGAATGGGCCAGGTCTTCACCACGCGGCGTGTTGCGAAATCGATCACCGACACGCTACCGGGACCGCCGGGGCGATCCTCGACCACATGCGAGCCGCGGTTTGAGACATAGAGCTTCGTGCCATCGCGCGAAACAACGAGGCCATGCGTGCCGATGCCCGTGTGAATGAAACCGGCGATGGCGAAGCGCTCGCCATCGATGAGGAACACGCCATCGCGCATCATGTCGGCGACATAGAAGAGTTTGCCATCCGGGGAGAGGCGAACGTCCTGCGGCATGCTGGGCTGCGGCAGCGGAAGTGTGGCGGTAACGTGCCGTTCGCGCACATCCAACTTGATCAGGTTACCGCCGAATTCGCAGCTGAAAATGGCGGTGCGCCCATGGATGGCGAAATCGGCGTGGTTGATGCCACGGCATTCCGGCGTGCGTACTGTCCCAAGGAACTGCATGGTGTGCGGATCGCGGAAATCGAGCCGCTTGTCTTCTTCCGCCACAATGACGGCGGCACGGCCATCCGGTGTGAAGTAGAGATTGTAGGCGTCCGGGACCTTGATGATGCTGCCCGGTTCACCGCTGCGCGGATCGATGGGCATCACGAAACCGGGACCGCGGCCCGGTGCGGCACTGCCCGCTACCCATAGTGTTTTCAGATCATATGAAGGAACCACGTGCTGAGGATGCCGGCCGGCGGGAAAGCGGCCAATCACGCGCAGCTGCGCCGGATCGATGACGTAAACGTCGCCGCCCTTGACGTCCGGCACATAGACGCGCGGGAGCGCGCCGGCGACGGCGGCGCTGAACTGTCCCGCGCCCGTTTCACTGTAGATATTCTCGCGATGCACGACGGGCGGCATGCCGGCCAGCGGGTTGGGCTGCCAGCTGCGCCAGAAAAGGAACGCCGCGGTGGCAGCAGCCACCACAGCCAGCACCAGAATGGGGATCAGGAACCGCCGCACGCCGGGCTTAACGCATCATCTGGCAAAAAGGTCTGCAACACTGCGTGCGAATTTGGACGCACCCTCAGAGTTATTGTTCGAGAGACATGTGGCGCTTCAGGTGGTGATCGACATTGCCGTACAGCGTGTCGAGCATGGTGAGGCGCTTGAAATAATGACCGACGTTTAATTCGTCCGTCATGCCCATGCCGCCGTGGATCTGCACGGCCTGCTGGCCGACAAAGCGCCCGGCCCGGCCGATTTGCACCTTGGCGGCGGAGGCCGCCTTCTTCCGCTCGGTTGCACTTTCGTGAAGCTTCAATGTCGCCATGAGCGTGATGGAGACGGACTGCTCATAATTGATGAACATGTCCACCATGCGGTGCTGCAGCACCTGGAACTTGCCGATCGGCACGCCGAACTGCTTGCGCGTCTTGCTGTATTCCACGGTAGCGTCGAGCAACACTTTCATGGCGCCGACGGCTTCCGCGCTGTGTGCCGCAATGGCTTCATCCACAGCCTGCTCGATGAGCGGCAGCGCATCGCCTTCGGTGCCGATCAGATTGGACGCGGGCACGGCCACATTCTCGAAGGTGATTTCGGAGGCGTGCAGGCCATCCACCGTCAGGTAATCGCGGGTGGACAGACCTTGCGATTTCTTGTCAACCAGAAACACACTTACACCGCCCGGATCGCGCTGCGCGCCGCTTGTGCGCGCGGTGACGGTCAGTGTGTCCGCCCACGGGCCGCCCAGCACCACCCCCTTGTGCCCGTTCAGTACGTAGCCTGAGCCGTTTTTCTTCGCCGTGGTGGTGAGGTCGGCGAGATTGTAGCGGCCCTGCGGCTCGGCGAAGGCAAACGCCATGACCGTTTCGCCGCCGGCGATTTTCGGCAGCCATTCGTGCTTCTGCGCGTCGCTGCCGGCATGGCGCAACAGGCCGCCACCGATCACCACCGTCGCCACGTAAGGTTCGACGACCAGCGCCTTGCCGAATTCCTCGAGGACGACCATCGTTTCAAGCGGACCGCCGCCAAGCCCGCCAAAATCTTCCGGCAGCGAGGCGCCAAGCAGCCCCAGCTCGGCCAACTGTTTCCACATCTGCGGCCGCCAGCCGGGCTCGCCCCGGGAGACGCGCTTGAATGTCTCGAAATCGTAATTGTCGGCGAGGAACCGGGCGACGGTATCGCGCAGCAACGTCTGCTCTTCAGTGAAGGAAAAATCCATTTCGTGCCCCTTGGCGCGTGCCTAAAGCCCCAGCACCGCTTTCGCGATGATGCCGCGCTGGATTTCGTTCGAGCCGCCGTAGATCGAAGCCTTGCGCATGTTGAAGTAATGGCCGGCCTGGCCGACAGCATAATCCGGCCCGACGGGATATTCATTGTCCCCGAAGGAACGGGCATCGGGATAGGCGTAGTAGCCGATCGCCTCCAGCGTGAGCTCGGTAATGCGCTGCTGGATCTCGGTGCCCTTGATTTTCAGGATAGAGCTTTCCGGACCCGCCATCTGCCCACGCGACTCCTTTGCCAAGGTGCGCAGTTCGGTGAATTCCAGTCCGGAGAGATCGATCTCCGTCTCGGCAATTTTCCGTGCGAACTCGTCTGTTTTCAGCAGTGGCTTGCCATCCACCAGCTCGGCGTCCGCGATCTGCTTCAGCCGCTCGATGGCCTTCTTGGAACGCGCGACGCCCGCGATGCCGGAGCGTTCGTGCACCAGCAGGAACTTGGCGTAGGTCCAGCCCTTGTTCTCCTCGCCGATGCGGTTCTCCACCGGCACCTTCACATTGTCGAAGAACACCTCGTTCACCTCGCGCGCGCCGTCGAGCACGATGATCGGCTTCACGGTGATGCCCGGCGTCTTCATGTCGATCAACAGGAAGGTGATGCCCTCCTGCGGCTTCACATTGGGATCGGTGCGAACGAGGCAGAAGATCCAATCGGCGTATTGCGCAAGCGTGGTCCAGGTTTTCTGGCCGTTGACGATGTAGTTATCGCCCTCGCGCACCGCGCGGGTCTTGAGGCTGGCGAGATCGGAGCCGGCGCCGGGTTCGGAATAGCCCTGACACCACCAGTCCTCGCCCGACAAAATGCGCGGCAGGAATTTCGCTTTCTGCGCTTCGTGGCCAAACGTGTAGATCACGGGCCCGCACATCGCGACGCCAAACGGCAGGATCATCGGCGTTTCGGCGGCGGCGCATTCCTCGTTGAAGATGTAGCGCTGCGTGACGTTCCACCCCGGGCCGCCATATTGCTTCGGCCAGCCGGGCGCTACCCAGCCCTGGCGGTACAGAATTTTGTGCCAGGTGAGATAATCGTCCCGGCTTTGGAGATCGCCACGGCGCACCTTGCCCTTCAGATTGTCCGGCAGGTTCTCGCGGATGAATTCGCGCACCTGCTGACGAAAAGCTTCTTCTTCGGGCGAGAAGGAGAGGTCCATGAAGCGCTCCCGACAAATTGTCAGCGGAGCATGATAGCGGGGCTGCACGGCACCGCAAGATCACTTTGCGTCGTGGAAGATGATGCCGAGGGTGTAGCGCTCGCCGGAGCGCAGGCGGCTGACGCCGTGACGCATTTTTACCCGGTAGTGTCCTTTCGAGCCTCGCACCGGGCGTTCGTTTACTGCGAAGATCACGGCATCGCCCTGATCGAGCGGCACGATTTCGGCGCGCGATTGCATCCGCGGGCGCTGTTCGGTGAGCACGAATTCGCCACCGGCGAAATCCTTACCCGGTTCCGAGAGCAGCACGGTAAGCTGCAACGGGAACACGTGCTCGCCATACAGATCCTGGTGCAGGCAGTTGTAGTCACCTTCCGTATAGCGCAACAGCAGGGGTGTGGGCCGCGTCTGCCCTGCCGCGTGACAGCTCTTCAGATAGGCTGCGTGTGTTGCGGGAAACTGTGCCTCGCGCCTGAGAGCTTCGTTCCAGCGGTTGGCGATCTTCGCCAGCGGCGGGTAGAGACGGGCCCGCAATTCGCCAATCAATGATGGTAGCGGATAGGCGAAATACTTGTACTCGCCGCGTCCGAAGCCATGCTGCGCCATCACCACCCGCTTGCGGAATGGCGCCTGGTCTGAGTAGAGCGTCGCGAGCGCCTTGCAGTCGCCTGCCGGTATGAGGCCCGGAACGACGGCATAGCCCTGCGCAGCAAGCGATTCCGCTGCGACATCCCAGTCGATGTTTGCATCCATACGCAATCGTAGCGCCGCCTGCAGGGAGCGCTATGCGAATTTTC
>DASXGS010000271.1:0-4744 GCA_036488975.1 Rhizomicrobium sp.
GGGATCACGAACACGGTCGGCCCGATCAGATTGTAGTCGAGCCGGATCAGCGCGCTCCATCCTGTCCACACGGGCCGCAAATACTGCGCGCCAAGATTGAACGTGTAGTCGGATACCAGCGGCGCCTTGGAGCCCACGACAAGCGGGCCGGATGGGCCGGGGAATTCCTGGATCACACTGTCGGTCAGGCCGAAGCCCGCGTTCAGCGACAGGTACTCATCCAGACGCGCCGTGGCATCGAGATCGAAGCCGCGGAAGCGCACCTTCTTGATGTTGCCGAGGTTCTGGGTCGAGTTCGAGGCAAGGAAGACGAAGTAGTAATCGTTGTGATCGTCGGTCTGGTAAACGCTGCCGTTCAGGACCAGGCGGTCATCGAACCAGCGGCTTTTGAACCCCGCTTCGTATGTGTTGGCCGTCTCGGCCCCGAACTGGTCGCCCACATTGTCGAAGCCCGCGGCCGCCGCCGCCGTCGCGACGCCGGTCTGGTTGAAGCCGCCGCTGCGGAAGCCGCGGCTGTAATCCGCATAGACGCTGAGATTCTCCGTCCACTGATATTTCAAAATCGCCTGCGGCTCGAACGCCGACCATGTGTGCGAGCGTTTGTCGCCGGTGCTGGCGGGAATCGGGGCTCGGCCGGTGAACGGGTTGCCGTCAAGGAATTGTTGGGGTGTCAGCGTGGTATTGGTTCGGTGGTCACGGTCATACCGCGCGTTCACCGACAGCTCCAGCTGATCGGTGATGTCAAACGAGGTATCCGCATAGGCCGCCCAGGCGAATTGCTTCTGGCCGTCTGCCAGGAAGCTGACTTGCGCTTGCGGCGCGAAAGACTGGATCACGAACTGTGGGTTGGGAGTCCGGTAGATTGGCTCGACGCCCTCGTTGTTGGCATCCCACATGTTACCCGTAGAAATATACCTGTCGGTCGAGAAGAGTTGGCCGCCCACAATCCAGCGGAAGCGCTGGTCGGACGGCGAGGTGAAGCGCAGCTCCTGGCTGAACGTTTTCACCGTCAGGAATTGACTCTGGTCGAAGTTGAAGTTGATGCGGTTTATCGGAAATGGCCCGAACGGATCGAACGGGTAGCCGTCGCCGGTGAGGATTTCCCACACCGTGCTGTAGCCGCTGATCGACGTGAGCATGCCGGCGCCGGTGTCGTAGCTCAACTTCAGCGCGGCGTCGTAGATCTTGCGGTCGTCCTTGCCCGAATTGTTCAGGTTGATCGGCTGCGACGTGAAGTCCGGGTTGTTGAAATCCTTCGAACCGAACGGCGGGATAATGTAGTAAAGACCACGCGTGTTCAGGATGTCCGTGGAAAGCCGCAAATCCGCGGTGAAGTTGGCCAGCGGCGTCCACAACGCCGAAACGCGGGCGTTAAAATCTTCCACTGGATCGGCGTCGCGCTGAGAGGACGGGCGATCGTTGCGATCTACGTTCGTCAGCCACCCATCCGTGTTCCAGTATGACGCGGCGGCGCGCACCTTGAGATCGTCGGCAACTGGCCCGCTCACCACGCCCTGCAATCTGTAGCCGGGTCCGTCGTCGGCGCCGGCGGTGAAGCGCCCTTCCCACTCGTCACTGGGTTGTGCTGTTGTGATCAGAATCGCGCCGCCGATCGCGTTACGCCCATAGAGCGCGCCTTGCGGGCCTTTCAGCACTTCGATCTGCTGAATATCGAACAGTTCCTGGTTGAATTCGGCCGGCTGCGTCATCGGCACGCCATCCACCACGATGGCGGCCGACGGCTCGCTGTTGCGCGCCTGTGAGATGCCGCGCATCACGATGAAGCTGGTCCCCGCGTTCTGCGTCGGGATGAAGGTGACGTTGGGCACCGCGTCGAGAAAATCCTTCGGGTTGGTGATGCCCTTTGCCTCGATCATTTCGCTGGTGAACGCAGTGACCTGAGCCGGCACTTTCTCGATGTCTTCCGATCGGGCGCGTGCGGTGACAACGATTTCTTCCACCCCGCCGCTCGCCGCCGGTTGCGGTTGCGCCTGGGCCAGCGCCGGCACGCTCAACGATGCGCCGCCAAGAGCGGTGCCGACAGCCAACATGGTGTTGAGTGCCCGCAAGCGAACGGAATCCATCAGCCCCTCCCCTTCGATGGAGCGCGAAACCCGCGGCTCCCCCCGACTCTAAAACGCTAGGGATTTCGCTTTCCGAAGTCAATTTCGGTATGCGGATGCGCTCCGCCTTGCTGTCCCTGTGCGTCTATTCCGCCGCAGATTTTCGCCAAGCGGTGGCGCGCGTCCGAATGTCGGTGTTGTGCTCACCCAGCGTGGGCGGTGGTACGACGTCGGTCTGCCGTTCGCCATCGAAGCTTGCGGGAAAGCGCACGGTGCGGAAGCGGCCCATCGAGGGATGCTGGCCTTCCACTTCGATCCCGAGATGCTGCGCCTGTCGGTCCTCCAGCGCTTCGCTCGAATCGTACATCGGCGAATACGGCACGCCTTCCTTCTCGAGCGTGGTGCACCAGTCGAGGCGCGGCTTGCGCTTGAAGATCGGCCGCATCAGCGCGATCAAATCGTCCTGGTGCTGGATGCGCGCCGGGCGATCGGCAAAACGCGGGTCGGCAAACAGGTCCGGCCGCGCGATCGCGCTCGCAAGCCCCTCCCAGAATTTCTGCGGCGACGACATGTGCAGCGCGATCCATTTCCCGTCCCCGCACTCGAACACATAGGACTGCGACACACTCGGGCGGCTGTACGGCCCCATGACCTCGCCTGCCGAAAAATGGTGTGTGAAATCATCGAGATTGAAATGGCACATGGCTTCCAACATCGAGATATCGATGCGCCGTCCACGGCCGGTGCGTTCGCGCTCGTGCAGCGCACCGAGCGCGGCGAACGCGGCGTAGAAGCCGGTGACGGAATCGGCAATCGCCGGGCCCACCACGCGCGGATTGGCGGGATTGATCAGCAGCCGCAGCCAGCCGCTCGCCGCTTGCGCCACCGTGTCGTAGGCCGGCCGGCCGGCATCCGGCCCGTCCTTGCCGAAGCCCGAAATCGCGCAATAGACGAGTCGGGGATTGATCCCCTGCAGCCGCTCGCAGCCGACGTTCAAATCCTCGGCCACGCCGGGCCGAAAATTCTGGATAAAAACATCGGCGCCCTTCACCAGCTCGTCGAACGCTTCGATGTCCGCCGGCTTCTTCGTATCCAGCGTGACGCTGCGCTTGTTGCGGTTGTAGGTCTGGTAGTGCGGGCTGTAGAGGCCGCCCTTGAAGGCGCGGAACGGATCGCCGGTTTCCGGCCGCTCGATCTTGATGACATCGGCGCCCATGTCTGCGAGGTACATCGCGGCGGCAGGGCCGGTGATGAAGGTGCCCATCTCCAGCACGCGGACATCTTCGAGAACGTTCACCATGGCGCGCCAGCGTATGACGGAATGCGCGGGCGACTAGACATTTTCCGCATTCCGAAGTCAATTTCGCTATCCGGAAAAACGCGGCCGGCGCGGCACATCGCTTCATTTGGGAGACACCATATGCGGATCGGCAAGCAGGATACGCCTTACACCGCAATTTCCTCCGCCGATGCGGCGTCGATCACAGTGCGCGGGCGCGACCTGTGCAGTGAGCTGATCGGGAAGATTTCATTCGCTGATTATTTTTTCCTCCTGCTGATGGGAAAGCCGCCCACCGAAACACAAAGCTTCTTCGTCAACGCACTGCTGGTGGCGATTGCCGAACACGGCCTGGTGCCGAGCGTACAGGCCGCGCGCATGACGCTCGCCGCCGCTCCGGAAGCCGTGCAGGGTGCGGTGGCCGCCGGACTGCTGGGCTCCGGTTCGGTTGTGTTCGGCAGCGCGGAAATTGCGGGTCGCTTACTACACGAGCTCGTCGCGCAGTCTGAAGGCTGCGACGCGCACGACGTGGCGGTCGAGCGCATTCGCGAGCTGCGCAAGACGAGAACACCGGTGCCCGGGTTCGGCCACCCGCAGCATTCCGGCGGCGATCCGCGCGCCAATGTGCTGTTGAAACTTGCGGATGAGCACGGGCTGAACGGTCCCTACATCCGGATGCTGCGAATGATAGAAGCCGCATTGCCGGGAGCGCTCGGCCGTCCGCTGCCCATCAACATCAACGGTGCAATTCCGGCGATCCTGCTGGAGATCGGATTTCCGGTCACCGCGCTGAAAAGCATTTCGATTTTGGCGCGCACCGCGGGCCTGCTCGCGCATCTGCAAGAGGAGACAGAGCGGCCGATTGGCTTCATCATGTCCAACGCCGCCGCCGACACGATCCGGTACGACGGCCCTTCCGCGGCTGGTACCGGCAAGCAAGCCTCGGATAATCATTAAATTCCGTACATGTGTTCGATCCAACAGGACGCTTTTATCGGCATATAAGGGAGAGAAGCCGCAGCGTGACCGGATTTTCAGCTTTGAAGCCTAGCCCTTAGGAGGACTTGACAGCGTCACGCTCCTCGCCTACATTGTACCCATCTCTGGAATTGCGCCCACAGTAGAGCCCGGTCGCGGAGCCCCCGCCACCTGGGCTTTTTTGTAGGGGAGAGGAGAATGAAAACGATCCATGCGCTGGGTGCCTGTTTGGCTGGCGTGTTTGCGGTCACCGTGGGAGCGGTGCCTGCATGGTCGGCCGAGGCACGCTCAATATTTCAGAACCGCAGCGCGCTGTGGTTATGACCGGAGAGGGCGAGATAATGGCAATGCCGGATCAAGCCGTGATTTCCGCCGGCGCGGTGACGCAAGCGAAGACCGCCAGCGAGGCAGTTGCCGAAAACAG
>DASXGS010000287.1:0-4397 GCA_036488975.1 Rhizomicrobium sp.
CAGCCGAGTGATTACATCCACTTCATCGTCGTATCGGCGCCGGTTGGGCGCGAGGCCGAGATTGGGATCGTACCGAACCATCCGCTGCTCTGCCGTGCGAACGGCAAAATTCGCTCCATAAGGGATCCGGCTTTCCGCCACCGACAAGGGTTGAACCTCGTCGCCGAAGTCGCGAATGGCGAATGGGCCCCCCAACACTCGCTCGCTTTCGGCGATCCATTTCACCACCGGCGGCTCATAACGCGGTACGATTCGGCCTCCGAAAACCACCGCATCTGGCCAGCGCCGAAAGGCTTCGGCATACGCCGCCAACCAGCGTGCGCCCACGATAACGTCGTCATCCGTCCAAACGATGTATTCCCCCCTGGCGGCGGCTATCGCGCGATTTCGCGCATTGGAATGCCCTTGGAGTGGTTCAAACTCGCGCCGCAACGGCAGGCGATCACGATACTCCGCGATAACCGCGTCAGTGTGATCCGTACTGTTATTGTTAACAACAATGAGTTCCCAGGAAAGGTCGCCAGCCACTCGCATTGCGGCAACCGAATCGAGGGTCCGCCGCAACGATTCCGCGCGATTAAGGGTACAGATGGCAACCGTTACGAACAACGTTCCTGCCCGCCTCTCAAGTTGACCCGGCCGCAGAGATCAAGTGGCTGTCATTAAATATCTGCCACTGTCGCTCTGCTGTTCGGACCCGCATCCATCCCTGATCTTCCTTCAACAGGTATTCGAGGTTAAGGCATCATCCTTAACACTTAAACGTTCCACATGAACATCATCTACATGATTGGTTATTCATAGTTAAAATCGAACATCAGAAGCTAGCCGATTAAATCGAGGTTACAATCGCGCGAGGCCGCACACGATGCTCGCTCCGGTCAGCAACAGGTAATCAGCTCGAATATTACGCGCCTTTGTCTTCAAGGTTTGTTCCTCCAACATGGCTTGATCTTTTCAACTTATTGAAGCACATTGCTTGCCTGCGCCGCCGCAATGATACTGTCGGCATCGGCCGACAGCAGTAGGCGATCAGCAACAAGGTCTTCGGCCGCTTCCGTGACGGCGTCGACATAACCCTGGTGATCGCCATACCGCTCCTGCAGAGACAGACGCGGATCGCCGCTCGCGGTGCGCTGGGCCTTGGTGGTAGCGAAGGCAAAGAAGCTGCCGGACAGATCACAAAGATCGCCCTCCCCGAACCCCGCGGCCCGGTAGTTCCACGGGACATTCGTGCCGATCGGTGCACTTACGGCGACCGAGCGCACGCCCGCGACGTCCAGGCCGTCCATGTCGACGCGAGGCAAGAGCACGTTGTAGCTGTCCACTTCGATCGGCGGCTCAGTCAGAATTCCAGACATGTCGAGGAAGTCGAATTGCTGGCCGCGATACAGAAACTCCCGTGAGTTGTACAATGCGGTAAAACTCACGCCCGGGATTTTCGGGAAACCGATGCGGCTTGCCGGAGCTAAGGTGCCGTCGGCGACAGTCGGATATCGGCTGGATGGTGGGGGTGTCCCGTTGACAACCCACGCCGTTAAATCCGTCAATAATGCCCGCGTGTTATATATGTATGGGTTGATATTGAGAAAATAATGACAATAGGACTTCGTATCCGTTTCCGGAGTCGCCGTCACGCTGGCACCTCCGTGCTGCGTGCTGGAGAGATAGAAGATGCGGATATTCGATGGAATCGGCAGATCGTGACGAGCCGAGAAATCAGTAGTGTCATTGGACATCGCACTTTGCCAGTACTCGGTCCCGCTCACAGTCTGAAAGATCTTCGGGCAGGTGTTGGAGGCGAGACAACGATCGAGGATACCGGCGTTCTCACCGGTAAGCGGATCGCGACTGTCTCCCCATGACAGCGGTGAGTCCGATCCCGGAAATTGCTTCTCTTGGTGTTGGGTTCCGGCCGCCCGGCCCGGCGCGCCAAAGCGAACGTTCAGCGGAATCCGGGCCGTTGCGATGTGCGGATTCATTCCGTCGAACACCATCTTATGATCTTCGTCCTCGTTAAAGCCGAGGTCGAGGAACGTGCGCACGGTACGGCCGGTTTGCGACACGCCGTACATGATGGCGTTTTGAATAGCCCCCGCCAAGGGGTTCTCTGCGCTCGTATCATTGCGCAGAAACGAAGCGAGATCGCGCATTGCTGCGAAGCCCAGCCCAAGAACCACAGGGTTCTTTGCCGTGTAGATCAGCTCGTAAATGTGATTTGTGTCAAACCCACCGTTGAGACAGATTTGGGTGGTGCTGGGTGTTCCTGGAAAGGGCACCGTCGAGCAGTCCGCAAAGGCCCATTGACTGTTGGGAATCAACTGGCGCGGGTCGTCTTGATGCACGCGCTGAGTCAAGACGGCCCCCGAGTTGTTGAGGCTGACCGTTTCATAGCTCGCGGTGGTCGTGCCGGTATAGGGCCCGCTGCCGAGGTTTTGCGTTGTTGCGGGGCCGGCGGTGAGGCCGTATTCGGTGCGCACGCGCCCGATGATGGTACCGCCGCCTCTGTAATGCGCAACCGGCACCGTCATCGTCAACCGGCCGCTGCCGGGGAGCACGTCACCCTGCCAACCGCTCGCCACTATTATGAAACCTTGGCTGTGCAGAAAGCCGTCACCGGCGCTTGTGATGGAGCCACCGATGTTGAACCCTCCCGGCAATAACCTATTGCCGCGATTGGGGACGTCGAACAGCATCACATGATTGCTCTTGCTGAGGTCCGTCGGCATCAAAATGGTCACGTCCATCGAATATTGGACGAGACCACCAACCTTTGGCGCCAGCTGAATGTCCTGAATGATCGCATTGAGTGGGTCGGTGGGATCGACCGCGCCGTTGGCCGTGCAGGCGAACTGCTGATAAACACCGGCTGTCCCAAATGACGTGCTGCCGTAAGGCGATGTGGTAGTACAGTTGGTGAGACCAGTTATCCGCGCGTCGGCAGTCGGTATCTCAGCGATCAGAAGGCTACTCCACCCGGCGAGTAGCACACCCATTGAACGCAACAGTGGGAACACATGCTGAGGTCTCACGGCCTTTCCTCCATTTAACGTGCACCGGATTTTGATTTCGTCCCGTAGCACTAATTCTAATACGCCCTGATTCAACCATGAGCGCGCTTCAAGCCTGATCTCTCATGTATAGTCGAAGAAGGATTTGCGGGGCTGACTGTTTTAGCCAGTGCTCAAAGCACAGCTTTGGACAGATTGTCGTCTGAGTTGGCAGGACCAGCCCAAACATGTTTCCCCCAAGCGTCGGTTTTACCCGGTGTTCAGTCAGCACGCGCAACTGGCTCTTACAAACTGAACCCGGAACGTGTCGGTGACAAAACTGAACCCGAAAATTAACTATCTGATCGGATTTTTTAGCATGTCAGCTTTGCCAAATTCACGCCTTTCCAGGCGACCTGCGCGCACGCTCGGTGCGGCTATGGCGGCCTACGCCTGCGGTAACTCATTGTGCCGCCTGATGCGAGAGCATCGTCGGGTTGAGCGGCCAATTAAAAAGGCGAAATTATAGGGGGCACGCTGGACAGATATCCCTGGATGAACGTGGGACGGTCTGTGATTGGACGGCGCTTGTGCGGGCGGGGAGCCGCGGCCCGGCGCTTGCCGGATGACGCGCAGCACCAAGCACCTGGAGGCGGAGCGGGATGGCGTCTTTCGTCCGCCAGTGCAGAGACGACTGTCCGTTGATTGAACTTGATCTCGACGATCGCGAGGAAATAGCGCCGGTGGCCTGGCTCCCGGCAATGCCGAGTATCTGCGCGCGAGCAAGATTGAGGATGCGAACTGCTCCCGCGCCGTGGCCGGACGGTCCGATGAGGGGCCCAGGCGCCGGTCAAGCACCTCACTCGGCCATAGCAGTTGGCTAGGTTTCCAACATCCGATTTCCATCAGGGCAAGTCAGCTCCGCATCTGACTTAGCGCTGAAGGAAGGCGGATTCGAACTTGTAGTTTTACCGGGTCGCCACCCGCCAACTATGGGCATAAAAACCCGGGGGGCACCCCGCCGGTGTCTCCATCGAGCTTCGTGCAGAGGAAGGCGCTCCGGCCAATAGCCCGATACCTTGCTCGCCGATCTTGACGAGATTGTCCAAGCCGATACGCAGACGGAACGCAGCTTTATCTCACTCCAGGTAAGCTGTTCTTGGAACGCAGCCAGCGGCGGAGTCCGCGTCGGCGACGCAAATCGTTACCAATCCGCCGAACGTCCTGTGAACAAGTTTGTCGTTCTGCCGGCGTCTGCGCGCCGCTCCCGGTGAGCTTATCGAGCATAGGTGAAGGCCGCAGAGCTGCCGCTTGCGTAAGCGACGTCGGCACGAATCGCAAATTATTTGCACCTACCGGAGGCGCATGTTAAAAATGGTTAGCGCATTTGGTTAATGCCCTCCGCCA
>DASXGS010000288.1:0-1969 GCA_036488975.1 Rhizomicrobium sp.
AATCACAGAAAGCAGCAGAATGTAGGTGGCCAGCGGCGCCGGCCCTCGCTCCGCCGTGCCGCTGGTTTCCACAGAAATCGCGTTGCTCTTCGGCAGATAGCGGCCGCCCGCAAGATAGGTGATGAGCCCGATCAGCATGCCTACGCCAGCCAGTGTGAAACCCCAGTGCCAGCCATAAAGCTCGCCGACGGTGCCACAGGCGAACGGCGCCAGAAACGCGCCGAGATTTATGCCGACATAGTAGATATTGTACGCGGTGGCTTTGCGCGGATCGTCGGCGGGGTAAAGCTGGTTGATCTGGCTTGCGAGACTGGGAAGGAACAGGCCGTTGCCGATCGCGATGGTCGCGAGCGCGAAATAGAACAGCGGCTCGAACGCCATCATGAAATGGCCGAGCGCCATGATCGAGCCGCCGATCACCACGGCGCGATGCCGCCCCAGCCAGCGATCCGAAACGACGCCGCCGATCAGCGGCGTGAAATACACGAAGGACGAATAGAGGCCGTAGATATAGGAGGAGTGCGCCTGACCGATCAGCAGCTCTTTCGTCATGTAATAGACGAGCAGCGCGCGCATGCCGAAGAAGGAGAACTGGTCCCACATTTCGGTGAGGAACAGGATGGAAAGTCCGCGCGGGTGGCCAAACCAGTCGCTGCTGCGCCCCGCGGGACTCTCGGCGAGGGTCGCCTCGCTCACGCGGTAGTCCGCCGTCGGGCAACGGCAAAGCGGCGCGGCGAAAGAGCGGATGTGTCCACCGCGCTTGAGGCGCCCACCGCGGTATCGCCGCGCAATAGCGCCGAGGCAACTCTTGAGGCGGCGGGCGCTGTCTGGATGCCGTAGCCGCCCTGGCCGGCAAGCCAGAAGAAGTCCGGCAACTGGGGATCGAAGCCGATCACCGGCGAACGATCGGGCGCGAAGGAGCGCAAGCCCGCCCAGCGCCTGCGGATGCGGTTGATCTTCAATGTCGTCGCCCGTTCCACGCGATCGACGGCAATCGCAACGTCCAGCTCTTCGGGTTGCACGTCGCAGGCAGCGAGCGGCGTTTCATCCGCCGGCGAAATCAGCAGCAGCCCGGCATCGGGCTTCAGGTAAAACGTCTCGTCGACATCGATGACCATTGGCCAGGAATCGGAAAACAGATCCACAGGTGGCTCGACGAGAACCGCGGTGCGCCGGCAGGGCTGAATGCCAAGCGGTGCCGCGCCCGCAATGACTGCAATCGCATCGGCCCATGCGCCCGCCGCGTTCACAACGATCCGCGAAAGGTATTCGGTGCCCCCCGTTCGAATCCGCCAGCCGCCGCCACTGCGCGTCAGTTGCCGGGCATCGGAATCGGCGATCAGTGTTCCGCCGGCCGCGCGAAACGCGCGCAGATAACCCTGGTGCAGCGCATCGACATCCACATCGGCGGCATCGGGCTCGAGGACGGCGGTGTGCACATAATCGGGGCGCAGAATCGGGCACATGCGTATCGCGTCTTCGCGCGATACGCGCCGCACTGCCGGGTTCACATCGGGATTCACAGCAAATTCTTCGAGCCGCGGCGCCTGATCGACGCGCGCGATGTACAGCGCCCCGCGCGGCTTCACCAACGCTGTTTCGGCAAAGCCAGCTGGCGGTGCATAGAAGAATTCGCGGCTGGCGCGGGAGAGCGCGCGCACCACGCTGTTGCCGTAGATCTCGGAAAACAGCGCTGCGGAGCGGCCGGTCGAGTGATAACCGGGAAACTGCTCGCGCTCGAGCACTGCCACGCGATGCGTGCGCGCCAGCTCCGACGCAACGGAAGCGCCCGCGATGCCCGCGCCGATCACTACGATGTCGAAACTATCCGTCATGCCAAGGAGTCTCTGCCCAAACCGACGCGATGGAGCGAAGAGCACACGCCATCACTGTTTCGGTATTTCGCTAAATAGCGAATGGACCAGCATGGTGCAAGCACCGTCTTATCGCGGCCCGCGCCGATGGAGGC
>DASXGS010000333.1:0-4353 GCA_036488975.1 Rhizomicrobium sp.
TGGCGCTTGCGTCAGTTCGCGCGCGCGCTCGACCTGCCGTTGGCGAAGCCTTTGTGGGAAGCGGTTGCAGTTATCGCGCTCTGCCCGCTGCTGCTCGCCGCCGCGTTCTGGAACGGGTTTCCTCTCATCTTTTACGACACCGGCGCCTATATGCTGCAGGGCTTCGGCAACAAATTCGTGCCGGAGCGTTCGCCGGTGTTCTCCCTTTTCCTGAAATACGGCGGCGCGGCCGAGAGCCTGTGGTTTATCGCCATCCTGCAGGCGCTGATGGTTTCATTCGTGATGGTGGAAACGGCGCGGGCACTCGCGCCGCGCGTCACGCTGCCGGTCCTTGGTGCCATTGCCGGCGCGCTCGTGCTGCTCACGGGTCTTCCCTGGTACGTCGGGCAGATCGAGCCAGATGCATTCACGCCGCTGGTCGTGTTGTGCACCTACCTGCTGGCGTTTCACGCGCGGCGGCTCGGGTGGTGGCGCAGTGCTTTTCTGGTCGCGATCGGTGGATTGTCGGCAGCGGTGCATCCCTCGCATTTCGGCCTTGCTGCCGGATTGGTGATTGTGCTTGCCATCTACCGTGGGCTGACATTGCTCCCGCGTTTTGCAAACTGGCCGCGGGCGAACGTGCTTCTGCCGCTGATATCGGCCTGTCTTGGCCTCAGCATGCTTTTCACCGCGAATTACCATTTTACGCGGCATGTGTTCGTGAGTCGTGCAGGCCCGGTGTTCATGTTCGCGCGGATGCTGCAGGACGGCGTGGTACAGAAGCTGCTCGACGATACCTGTCCAACATCCAACTACATGCTGTGCCGATATCGTAAGGCGCTGCCGCATCGCGCCGACAAATGGCTGTGGGGGCCGGGTACGCTATTTGCGAAGCTGCACCGGTTCAATGGCACGGAAAAGGAATCTGCGCACATCGTGCACGATGCACTGGTACGCTATCCGCTCTGGAACCTGGAACTCGGGATTCGCGACACGCTGCAGCAGTTCACGCTGTTCTACACCGGTGACCAGATCGAGCCGCAGCAATGGGTCCTGGGAAAAGACTTTCACGTTTTCATCCCCGATCAGATGCCGGCTTATGACGCGGCTCGCCAGCAAAAGGACCAGCTCGACTTCGGCGGAATCAACTGGGTGCAGGTACCGGTTGGGACGCTCATTCTACTGATGCTGGCTGTGGGTATTGTGATTTCTGTCCGTCGCCGCGATATCCGCTCCGTGCCGCTGCTGGTCTTCGTGTTTCTTGCGTTGCTCGGCAACGCGGTTATCTGCGGGGTCTTCTCCAACCCTCACGCACGCTATCAGTCGCGCCTTATCTGGGTTCCTGCTTTTGCTCTTTCTTTGCTGATGGTGGACAAGCGATTCGCCTTGCGGGCCGCGTGAGAATCCGGCCTTAATCGCTCTATGTCCGTCCGTATTGCGCCCTCTATTTTGTCAGCCGATTTCTCGCGCCTTGGCGCGGAAGTGGAGGCGGTAGAGAAAGCCGGCGCCGATCTCATCCATGTCGATGTGATGGACGGCCATTTCGTGCCCAACATCACGATCGGGCCGATGGTGGTGAAGGCCATTCGGCCGCACGCAAGAAAACCGCTGGACGTGCATCTGATGATCGCGCCGGTCGATCCGTTTATCGAGGCATTCTGCGAGGCCGGCGCGGATGGGTTAACCGTGCACCCAGAGGCGGGCCCGCATGTGCACCGCACGCTTCAGCACATCCGGGCCTGCGGTAAGCGTCCCGGCGTGGTGCTCAACCCCGGCACGCCCATCGATGCCATCGACAATCTCCTGGATCTCGTCGATCTCGTGTTGATCATGACGGTAAACCCAGGCTTCGGCGGCCAAGAGTTCATCCATTCCCAGTTGAAGAAGATCGAAGCGGCAGCGGAACGTATCGCGCGGGCAGGGCGCCCCATTGATCTCGAAGTGGATGGTGGCGTCACGCCGGAAACGGCGCGGCTTGCACGAGACGCCGGCGCAACAATCCTCGTTGCCGGCACGTCGGTCTTTAAGGGCGGCGCGGGCAACTACGCCGAGAACATCGCGCGCTTGCGTGGCTGAGGCGCAATGGCGGTGCGGGGCAGGCGATCCACGCTTTCACTGTTGAACGACATCGCCGCGGCGCTGTGGCAGCGTACGCTGCGGCCGTTGCGCGTCTTCTGGCGCCGCAGCTGGATGTATGGGCTTCGATTGAAGGGCCGGCTGCCCGATCGCATCGTTGTCCACCCCGACGATTTTGCGGTGCGCCGTCTCGATCAGGCCGACGCCCTTTTGCGCGGGCGCTTTCGCTTCGCCGGTGAAACGGTGGAGGCGACGCAAGGATCGATATTCGACTATCCGCAGCCCTCGGTCGCCTGGGTGGAAGCGCTGCACGCGTTCGAATGGTTGTCGCCGCTTTCGGGCGCGGGCGGGGAACCGGCACGTATGCTCGCCGTCAATCTCACATCCCAATGGCTGAGGCGGAATGCGCGCTATTCCGAGCCCGCGTGGCGCGCGGATATTCTGGGGCGCAGGCTCCTCAATCTGTTCGCGCACAGCCGTTTCATGCTCACCAAGTCCGATGTGTTGTGGCGCTCGAAGCTGTTCGTGAGCCTGCGCGAGCAGGCCCGAATGCTGGCCCGTATTTCGAAGGACGCACCCGAAGGCCTGCCGCGACTGGAAGCGGCGACCGCCCATGCTCTTTGCGGTGTTTGTCTCAATGACGGTTCCCACCGACTCGAAGGCGGTCTTGCGCGGCTGGATTCGGAGGTTGCAGCACAAATTCTGCCGGATGGCGGCCACGCCAATCGCTCGCCGGAGGCACTCCTCTCTGCGTATCGGCAACTCGCAATGGTGAGCAGTGCGCTCGACGCCGCCGGCAGTGTCACGCCAGAGGCGTTGCTCAATGCGCGCGCCCGGATGGCGCCCATGCTGCGATTCTTCCGACTGGGCGACGGTGCGTTGGCGCAATTCAATGGCGGCGGCGAAGGCGATGCCAAGATGATTTCGGCATTGCTTGCGCGGGACGAAGTACGCGGCCAGCCCTTCGCGTTCGCGCCGCATTCGGGCTACCAGCGCCTCGCCGCCGGACGCACCTTGCTGGTGCTGGATTGCGGCTACGTGCCCGAAGGGCCCTTTGCGAAGGAAGCCCATGCCGGCTGCCTGTCCTTCGAATTCAGCACCGGCAACCAGCGCGTGGTGGTGAACTGCGGGGCTGCGCGGGACGAAGCGACATGGGGCGGCGCCCTGCGCGCCACCGCCGCGCACTCCACGGTGACGCTGGCCGACCGTTCCATGGCCACAGTGATGGGCGGCACGCTCGCGAAGCTGCTGGGGCCGCGACTTGTCGGCGGTCCGCAATCGATCGAAACCAGCCGCCACGAGACCGCCAGCGGCTGGACGATGGACGCCTCTCACGATGCCTATGTGCCGCTGTTCGGTATCGTTCATCAGCGACGGCTGACACTTTCGCCGAACGGCACGATGTTGTCGGGGATCGATCGCCTCACCCGCACAGTGCCGCGTCGCGGGCGCGAGAACACGCCATTCGCCGCGCGCTTCCATATCCACCCCGACATCCGTGTTTCGCCAAACCAGGGCGGCGGCGCGATCCTGAAGCTTGCGTCGGGCGAAGGATGGCGGTTTCAGGCTGCGGGTGGCACGCTGTCGATCGAGGAAAGCATCTATCTCGGCAATGGCAGTCCGCGCCGCGCCGAGCAGCTTGTGGTCAGCGGGGCGGTGCACCACGAACCGGTGGAAATTGACTGGGTATTCGAGCGCCTTGGCGCGGCGTAAGTGCGAATTGCGCAGCAAGTTTGGGCCCTGCTATAGGCTTACGCGAGAGGCATCGAGGATCGCATGGTTCAGTTGAGGCTGCCGAAGAACAGCAGACCGGGCAAAGGCAAGCGATGGCCGGGGCCACGCATGGAGAACGGCAAGAAGCCGCGCCGCGCGAAGGACTTCCATGTCTATCGTTACGATCCGGACATGAGCGAGAACCCGCGTATCGATACCTACACGGTCGATCTTTCCACCTGCGGTCCGATGGTTCTGGATGGGCTCATCAAGATCAAAAACGAGATCGATCCGACGCTGACCTTCCGCCGTTCCTGCCGGGAAGGCGTGTGCGGTTCCTGCGCCATGAATATCGGCGGCGGCAATACACTCGCCTGCACGAAGGCGATTTCCGACATCTCGGGTTCGGTGAGCATCTATCCGCTGCCGCACATGCCAGTGGTCAAGGATCTCGTGCCGGACATGACGAATTTCTACGCGCAATATTCGTCGATCCGCCCATATCTCCGCACCAAGACCGCGGAGCCCGAGAAGGAATGGCGCCAGACACCGGATGATCGGGAGAAGCTCGACGGCCTCTACGAG
>DASXGS010000349.1:0-5771 GCA_036488975.1 Rhizomicrobium sp.
CTGATCGCCGAACTCGCGCACGAGAACATCGCGGGCGCGGCATGGTGGGGGCAGTGGATTGCGTTCGTCTATGCCGGCATGCAGTTCCTCTGCGCACCGTTCATCGGAAATTTGAGCGACCGTTTTGGCCGCCGTCCGGTGCTCATCGCCTCGTTGCTGGCGCTCGGCCTCGACTATTGCATCATGGGCTTTGCGCCGACGCTAACCTGGCTGTTCATCGGCCGCTTCCTGTCCGGGATTGCGGGCGCTGCGTATCCCACCGCGGGGGCCTACGTCGCGGACGTGACGCCGCCGGAAGAACGCGCCAGCGGCTTCGGCCTGCTGGGGGCGGCCTTCAGCGTCGGATTCGTGCTTGGGCCTGCCATGGGCGGCGTGCTCGGCGAGTTCGGTTCGCGCGTGCCGTTCTTTGCCGCGGCCGCGCTGGCCTTTGCCAACGCGCTGTTTGGCCTGTTCGTACTGAAGGAGTCGCTGGCGAGGGAAAACCGCCGCAACTTCGAATGGCGGCGCGCCAATCCCATCGGTGCGTTGCATACGATACGGCGCTTTCCGATGATCGGATGGCTGATCGCCGTCGTGGTCCTGATACGGCTGGGACATGACGCAAACCCGGTGCTGTTTGCCTATTATGTGATGTTCAAGCTCCACTGGAGCTCGGCGATGGTGGGTTATGCCCTGGCCGCGGTCGGTGCGTCGCTCGCGCTGGTCTACACGGTCCTCATTCGGGTGGTGACGCCGAAGATTGGCGAGACCAACAGCGTGTATCTCGGGCTTGCCGGCGGCGCGGTGGCGTTTGCGGGCTACGCATTCGCGAACAACACCGCGACAATGTTCGTGTTCATCGCGGCGTTCGCGGTATTTGGATTTGCGGGGCCCGCGCTGAACGCGATGATGTCCAAGCTGGTGGGCCCAAGGGAGCAGGGCGAGCTGCAGGGCGCGCTCGCCTGCGTGGGCAGCCTCACCTCGGTGGCGGCGCCGATCATCCTCACACAGATCTTCGTCTACTTCAGCCGACCCGTGGCGCCGGTCTATTTCCCCGGCGCCGGCTTCCTCGCCGCAAGCATGTTCCTGATCGCTGCCGCGGCGGTGTTCACGCGCCTGAGTGCGCAACGGCCAACCGCCGCCGCACCGGAGCCGGCCGAATGACCTCGGTCGTGCGAAGTGTTCTCCCGGTGTCATGCCCGCGAATCTCGCCGAGCATGGCAGGCCTAAATCGGGGTGCGTGGCGCGAAGCTAGTGAACGCTGCTTCGCAAGCGTAGCAATTCGTCTTTGATGCGGAGTTTTTCTTTTTTGAGGGCGGCGACCCTGATTTCATCCCAGTCCGGGTGCGCCATTTCGGTTTCGATCAGTTCTTCCAGTTTCTTGTGTTTTTCGCTGAGCTCCTGGATGTGCCCTTGCATGGCCATACCTCGCACCTCATCGGTTGAAAGATGACAGAAATTAGAACACCAAATCTCGGTTTTGTCACGCCCCTTTGCGAGCGCTGGTCTCTCCCGTGTTAAGATTTGGGATGGCTGGATCGGGCAAAAATCCCGGAAAATCGCGGGTTGTCGTGGGCATCAGCGGCGCCTCCGGCGTTGCTTACGGCATCCGGCTGCTGGAGGCGCTGAAAGAGGTCGGCGCCGAATCCCACCTTGTGATCACCAAACCCGGCGAGATGACCATCGGGTACGAGACAGACCTCACGCCAAAGGCCGTGGCCGCTAAGGCGGATCAAGCCTACGCAGTGGCAGACATCGCCGCGCCGCCCGCCTCCGGCAGCTTCAGGACGCAAGGCATGATCGTGGCGCCGTGCTCGGTGCGCACGATGTCCGAGATCGCCACCGGCGTGACCACCAACCTGCTCACCCGCGCTGCCGATGTGACTTTGAAAGAGCGGCGGCCCTTGATTCTCCTGGTGCGTGAATCGCCGCTGCACCTGGGCCACTTGCGTACGCTGGTGCAGCTGGCAGAAATCGGCGCCATCATCCTGCCGCCGGTGCCGGCGTTCTACGCGGAGCCGAAATCGCTTTCCGATCTGGTGGATCAGATGGTCGGACGCATGCTCGACCTTTTGGGTTACACTTGGCCGATGCGGCGCTGGGGCGAGGATTTGTCCAAGGGCCGCCGCCGGCGCAAGGGCGACGCATGACGGAAGCCGAAGAACAGGGCCTGCGCGCGAAGCTCAATGAGTTGATGCAGGAGCACCGGGATCTCGATGCGGCCATCGCCGCCATGTCCGATCAGGGCGTGAAGGATCAGCTGCAGCTGACGCGACTGAAGAAGCGCAAACTGCAGCTGAAAGACCAGATCACCCGCATCGAAGACACGTTGTTGCCAGACATTATCGCGTAACTACCGCGCGCGTTTACGCGCGTACATCAGTTCGTCGGCGCGGGCGATGGCGGATTCGGCGGTGTCGCCGGGCACGAGTTCAAAGACGCCCCAGGAAAAACAGATGTCGATCTGCCTGCCGTCCCACAGCACAGGGGATGCAAACAGTGCATTGGCGAGCGACTCTGCCTTGGCTTCCGCCTGCTGCTGATCGGTATGGGCAAGAATAATGCCGAATTCGTCGCCCCCGAGCCGCGCAACAACATCGCTGTCGCGCACATGCGCCGAAAGTGTTTCGGCGAAGTGGGCCAGCACGGCGTCGCCGGCTGCATGGCCGTAGCTGTCGTTCACCCGCTTGAATTCGTCGAGATCGAAATAGAGCAGGCTCGACGGCATACCGTAACGCGAGGACAGGCCGATGGCGCGCGTGAGTTCGCGAACAAAGGCGCGGCGGTTGAGGAGTGGCAGCAGCTGGTCGCGATCGGCGGAATGCTCCGCTTCCACCAGCCGCAGCACAGTCGAACGCAGCTCCCGGCGCAGCTGGTCCACCTCGGCCATAAGCCTGGTGACTGCGTGGCGCACACGCGGGGTGAATTCGCGCTCCGGAATGCCAAGAACGCTTGCGGTGGCTGCAGCCTCAGCGCTGGGTGCCGCAGGCTGGAATCCTTCAAGCTTGGGGGCGTAGACCTGCGTGCGCCTGAGCGCCGCCGCACGCACCGTTCGTTCCGCTCTCATCGACACCATCCGCCCCGATGGGCCGAATGGTTAACGCCGGAAAGCTTAATAACTCGTTGACGCGGCGCGCGGGGTTAACACCTAGCTTTCGCCGGCCGCCCGCTTGCAGACGTCGGTGAGCTCGTCGATGCCGTAGTTGCCACACTGGGGCACCAGCGCCCTGGCATCCGCCTCGCGGCCCGCCCCGCGTAGAATCTCGATTCGCTTGGGCAGCAGCACCGGCGAGTTTTCGAATCGGCGTACTGCCTCGTCCATCAGCGCCTGTGCTTTCGCGTATTCGTTGTGGGCGATGTAGATGTCCGCCAGCCGCGAATAGACCTCCCAAGATGGCTCGGCGCCGTGGGTTGCGCGGATCAGCGAGGCTTCCGAAAGCGCCGGCTGCCTGCCCAACTGATAGTACTCGGCGGCGACGAACTCGGTGTACGCGTGATCGGCGGTGGGCGCCGCAGTGGAGGTCGCGATGTACAGCTGGGTCGCCGACGCCGAGCCTTGCGATGTGTCCGCTACATACGCCGCCGCGTTCTCCGCCGAGGTGTAATGCGCCAGCAGCGATGTCAGCTGCGGCTTCATGGGTGACTTGCTGTCCGGCCCCCAAGGCAGCGGCGTAGTGCCCGCAAGCGGCAATGCGCGGTATTCGCGATAAGCATAGGCACTGAGCAGCTCTTCGCGCTCGGTCGCGGGATGATGGGAGGTTGCGTCCTCCGCCATGTTGTCCACGGCAGCGCCAAAGGCATAGACGGCAAGATTAGCCCAGGCGAGCGGACTGGTGCCGCCGCTCATGATCACGCCTAGGACGGACATGCCCACATTCACGCCGCTCATGGAATTCGCGCGTTCGGTTGTCTTCTGGGCCGCTTTGGCTTCGGCCGCCGCGCGCGCGGCTTCCGCTTCCTGCCGCCCGAGCTTGTCCATGACGGCAAGCGCGGCTTCGGGATCGTAGCCCGCCTTCACCATCAAATCGAAGCCGAGCGCATCGGCGGCATCTTCCTGGCCGCGTTCCATCTGCGGCATCAACACATTGTCGCTGAGCTTTTCGAGATGCCGCGCAAGGCTAAGAGCGGCGCCCAGATAGGGTGTCATGCTGGCGACCGCATAGGCCGACTGCGCCACCGCATCCTTCGCCGTGCCGCTCACCACCGCGTAATATTGCGACTTCTTCGACCAGTTCTTCGCTTCGTGCCGGTAGATCGCATGCGCAACTTCATGGCCGATGATGAAGGCCAGTTCGTCCTCGTTCTCGAGCTGCTCCAGCAAGCCCACGGTGACGACAAGGGTACCGTCCGGCGTACATTCGCCGGCAAATTCCGGCGCAGCGAGAATGCGCACTTCCGGCTTGAATGAGGGCGGCAGCTTCACGTTCGCCAACAGCCGCACCAGCACACCCTTGACGTAATCGTGCAGCTGCGCCGATGGCACGAAGCCCTGCGCGCGCGAGCGCATGATGCCGAGTGCGAGCGGGCGGCCCTGCAAAGCCTGGCTGTAGTCGGCGGCCGGCACGAGCTGCTGGAGCGCGGTGCCCTGAGTTGGATAACCATCACCCTGACTCGCTTGTGCGATCGAACTGAGCACAAGCATGGCGCCGCCCGCCGCGCCTGCCAGCAATGCTTTGGTCTTCAGCATCTCCCCGACTCCCTCTTTGTGCCGAGCCTGCTCCGCAGATCGGCCTACCCGATTACCCTTTGCCCGCCGCGCGTTTGCAGGCGTCAGTCAATTCATCGATGTCGTACTTCCGGCATTGCGGCACCAGCGCCTCGGCATCGGCCTGGCGCCCGCCGCCGCGCAGGATTTCGATACGCTTCGGCAGCAGCACCGGCGAATTCTCGAACCGCACGACCGCCTTGTCCATCAGCGCCTGCGCTTTCGCGTAGTCGCCGTGTGCCAGATAGATGTCAGCCAGCCGCGAGTATACGCTCCAGCTCGGTTCCGGGCCGTTGGCCGCCTTTAGCAGGGCGGCTTCCGAGAGCGTGCCGTTCTTGCCCAGCTCGTAGTACTCGGCTGCCACGAACTCCGTGTAGGCATGGTCCGACGTGGGGTTGGTGGTGGCGGTCGTAACGTACATCTGCGCGGCGGATGGCGTGCCTTGCGAACTATCCGCCACATAGGCGGCGGCATTCTCCGCGAGGCTGTAGTGCGACAGCAGCGCGGTGAGCTGCGGCCGCATGGGCGATTTGCTCGCGGCACCCCAAGGCAGCGGCGTGGGGTTCGACATCGCGAGCGTGCGGTAGTTGCTGAACGCGTAAGCACTCAACAGGTCTTGGCGCTCTTTTGCCGGATGATGCGCGGTGGCGTCCTCCGCCATGTTGTCGACTGCCTGATCGACGGCGAAGATCGCGATGTCGGCCATCGTGTCGCTGCTTGGCATGCTGCCACTCATCAGACTTCCAAGCGCGCTGGCGCCGAGCCCCAAGCCCTTCATCACGCCGCCATCCGAATTGCCGGAATCTTTCTTGGCCGCAGATCTCGCAGCGGCTGCTGCGCGCGCGGCTTCCGCTTCCTGTTGTGCCAGCTTGTCCATCACGGACAGCGCCGCTTCCGGATCGTACCCAGCCTTCACCATCAGATCGAAGCCGAGCGCGTCCGCGGCATCTTCCTGGCCGCGCTCCATCTGCGGCATCAGAACGTTGGCGCTGAGCTTCGCCATGTGACGGGCGACATCGAGGCCGCGCATGACGTTCGACCCGGTGGATCCGCCAATCGCTGCGGCGGCGGATTGCGCCATCACATC
>DASXGS010000377.1:0-5881 GCA_036488975.1 Rhizomicrobium sp.
GATGTCGGGGTTTGCCGGATTCTCGAATTGTTGCGGAATCACCGCGCCGGGCGTGGCGGCGACGATTTCCTGCGCGCGCGCTATTGCGCCGCGCATGCCCTTGGCCGCTTCTGTAAGCACAAGTTCGGCGCCCAGCAGCGCGATCATCTTGCGCCGTTCGATCGAAACCGATTCCGGCATCACGACGATCAGCCGGTAGCCTTTGGCGGCCGACGCAAAGGCGAGCGCGATTCCGGTATTGCCGCTGGTCGGTTCAACGAGGACGTTTCTACCGGGGGCAATGATCCCTTGCTTCTCAAGCGCGTCGATCATCGCCACGCCGATGCGATCCTTCACGCTGGCGATGGGATTGAAGAACTCCAGCTTGAGCAGGATGTCGGCCTTCACCCCGGCGTCCCTCGCCATGCGATTGAGGCGCACGAGCGGCGTATCGCCGATGGTTTCGGTGATGTCGTTGTAGATGCGCCCACGCCCGGGCTTGTGTTCATTCATCCGAGCCTCCCATTCATATCGTGAAATCCGCCGTGACCGGCGCTTCGCCCGACGCGACCCCTTCAGAGCGTGCCCGGCGGCAGAGATCTTCGATGGTGATGCCGTCGAGCCGCTGCATCAACTCCTGCTGCAGCGATTGCACAAGCGGCGTCACGATGCGCTGGCCAAGATCGGAGTTCGGTTTGGCCGGCTCGTTCTCCGCATCTTCAATGGCTTCGGCAACGCGCACGATGTCGCCCACGGAAATGCGGCGCCGCTCCTTCGCCAGCCGATAGCCGCCGCGCGGCCCGCGCACGCCCTTTAGAATCCCGGCGCGCACCAGCTGCTGCATCACCTGTTCGAGATAGCGCTGCGGCACGCCCTGTCGCGCGGTGATTTCCTTCGCCTGCACCGGTTCAGGCCGCGCATTGAATGCGATGTCGATCACGGCTTCGAGGGCAAGCAGGGTTTTGCGCGAGAGCTTGAGCATGGGTCAGGTGTTCGAGATTGTGGAATGGCCGGTCGAGCCGAAGCCGCCGGCAGCACGGTGGGTTTTCGGCAGTTCATCGGTCTCGGCGAATGCGATGCGCTCGTGGTGCGCGATCACCATCTGCGCGACCTTCATGCCGCGCGAGATGCGGAACGGTGTATCGCCGAGATTGATGAGGACAGCCTTGATCTCGCCGCGATAGTCGCTGTCGACGGTACCGGGCGCGTTGAGCAGCGTAATGCCGTGATTGAGCGCAAGGCCAGAGCGTGGACGGATTTGCGCTTCGTAGTTCTCGGGCAGCGCAATTGCGATCCCGCTTGGTATGGCCGTGCGTCCACCGGGCTTCAGCTCGATGTCGCTCTCGATGGCCGCCAGAAGATCGAGCCCCGCCGATCCCGCTGTGGCGTAAGCGGGCAACGGCAAATCGCGCGCATGCGGCAGACGCTGGAGAAGCACCTTCACGCCGCTTTTCCCAGAGCTTGTGCAATGCGGGCGGCGAGGCGCTTCGCTACTTCGGTCTTGCTCATCGAAGGCCAATCCTCGACACCCGCCGGCGTGATCACGTGCACGGTGTTGTTGTCGCCGCCCATAATCCCGGTCGATGGCGATACGTCGTTCGCGACGATCCAGTCGGCGTTCTTCTTCGAGCGCTTGTCTTGTGCGTTCGTAACCACATCGTCCGTTTCTGCCGCAAAGCCGATGACGAGCGCCGGGCGCTTGGCGCCGTGAGCGATTGTCGAGAGAATATCGGGGTTCGCGGCAAGCTTGAGGTCCGGTGGACTGCCGCCCTCGCGCTTCTTCAATTTGCTGTTGAACATTGGATCTGGTCGCCAGTCGGAAACTGCGGCGGTGAACACCGCGACGTCCGCCGGCAGCAGCGATTCGCAGGCCGCCAGCATTTCGCGCGCAGTCTGGACCTTGAGCAGCCGCACGCGCGATGGCGGTGCAATCTCAACCGGACCTGAAACAAGCGTGGTGTCGGCGCCGGCGTTCGCCAGAGCGCCAGCAATCGCGTAGCCCTGCTTGCCGGAGGAACGATTGGCCAGAAAGCGCACCGGATCGAGGGGCTCTTGCGTGGGCCCCGCAGTGACCAGCGCTTTAACGCCGGCTAAAGGGCCGGGCGCCTCCTCAAGCGCCGCTTCAACCGCGGCCACAATTTCATCCGGCTCCGCCATGCGGCCCGGGCCGAATTCACCGCACGCCATCTCGCCCTCGTTCGGACCGACAAACAAAACGCCGTCTTCTTTAAGCCTCGCGAGGTTTCGCTGCGTGGCGGGATGATTCCACATCCGGACATTCATGGCCGGCGCCATCAGCACGCGCTTGTCGGTGGCGAGCAGGGCGGTGGACGCAAGGTCGTTGGCGTGGCCGGCCGCGAGCTTCGCCATCAGATCCGCGGTCGCCGGCGCCACCACCACCAGATCGGCCGCGCGGGACAGCTGAATATGCCCCATCTCCGATTCATCGGTCAGGCTGAACAGGTCCTGGAACACTCTCTCGCCGGTCAGCGCCGAAACGGATAAAGGCGTCACGAACTGTGCCCCGGCGGCGGTGAGGACCGCGCGCACAGAAAATCCGCGCTCCCTCAGCCGCCGCGTCAGCTCAAGGGACTTGTACGCAGCGATGCCCCCGCCGATGATGAGCAGAATGCTATTGCCCACGCCGTCTCCTGTCCGGCGCCAAAGTCCAGCGCCCATGGTGGGAGATATACGAAATTACGGCCGCAAAGTGTAGTTCTTGCCGCTGGGGAGGAAGAATCCGTGAATATCCAGGTAAAATCCACCGATTTGCCGCCCTTCAAGCCGCTGACCATGAAGCCGGCGGCCATCGACGTGCGGCGCACGGCGGATGGCGCCGTTTACCTGCTCTCGAAATACCCCCTCGGGCCTATGGAGCGCTCGATTGCGCATATTCTGGAGGTGCGTGCTTGCCTGCATCCGGATCGCAACTTCATCGCCGAGCGCACGCCGCTGGAAGGCGGCAAGACGGGGGAGTGGCGCTTCATCACCTACAGCGAGGCGAATGCCCGCGCCGATGCGATCGCGCAGGCGCTGCTGGACCGCGGCCTCGGGCCCGACGCGCCGCTGATGATCCTGTCCGGAAATTCCATCTTGCATGCCACGATGATGCTGGGCGCCATGAAAGCGCGGGTGCCGGTTGCGCCGGTGTCGGTGGCCTATTCGCTGATGAGCGCCGATCACGGCAAGCTGAAGCACGTCTTCGCTACCACCAAACCAAAGATGATCTTCGCCGAGCAGGGCCCGTATTACTCTCGGGCCCTGAACGATCTGCCGCTGGATGGTGTGGAAGTCGTGACAGTGCTGCCGATTTCGGATCGACCCACCACCGCTTATTCCGATCTTATCGCGACGAAACCGACGGGCGATGTCAGCGCGTCGATGGAAAGGATCGACCACAGCACGGTTGCGAAATACCTCTTCACGTCCGGTTCTACGGGCATGCCAAAGGGTGTGATCCAGACGCACGGGATGATGTGCGCGGTCATTGCTGCCACAGAAGCGCTGCGCACCGATCAACTCGATCCCAATGAGATTCCGCAGAGCCTCGAATGGATGCCCTGGAATCACATTTCTGCCGGCAACATCGGCTTCAACGGCAATCTGAACGCGGGCGGCACCGTGTATCTCGATGCCGGCAAGCCGCTGCCCGGCCTGTTCGACGAGACCATTCGCAATTTGCGCGAGATAGCACCGCTGGTGTTTGGGTCCGCGCCGGTGGCGTTCGGCTGGCTGTGCGATGCGATGGAACATGACCCGGCGTTGCGCGACAAATTCTTTTCGAAGTTGCGCTATGCCGGCTACGGGGGCGCCACGTTAAGTCAGGATATCGCCGACCGGTTTCAGGCGTTGGCGATCGGCGCTACCGGCTACCGCGTTCCGTTCACTACGATGTATGGGGCGACGGAGACACAGGGCATCACCGTGGTGCATTGGCTTACCGAGCGCGTCGGACTCATCGGCCTGCCGCTGCCGGGTATCGAGCTAAAACTCGTGCCGAATGGGCTCAAGCTTGAAGTGCGCGTGAAGGGACCGACCGTTACGCCTGGCTATCTCAATCGTCCCGATCTCACGCAGGCCGCGTTCGACGAGGAAGGCTTCTACCGTCTGGGCGATGCAGCCAAATTCATCGACGAGAACGATCCTGAGCAAGGGCTGATTTTTGACGGTCGCGTGACGGAGGATTTTAAGCTCGACTCCGGCACGTGGGTATCGGTCGGCACCTTGCGCGCGCAGGCGATTGCCGCCGCTTCCCCACTCATTCAGGATTGCGTCGTCGCCGGACAGGACAAGCCGTGCGTCGGCCTCTTGGTGTGGCCCAACATCGCGGCTGCGAAGGAAATCGCGGGCGATCCACCGCTCGATGGGCCGAAGGAAATTCTCGCCAGCCCAAAGGTGCGCGAATTCGTGCAGCAGAAGTTCGCCGAATACAACCGTAACTGCGGTGGCTCATCGGGGCGTATCAAACGCGTCATCCTGATGCTGGAGCCGCCGTCGATCGACGGCAACGAGATCACCGACAAGGGTTACGTGAACCAGCACGCCACACTGGAACGCCGCGCCAAGCTTGTCGAAGCGCTTTATGCTGCTGCTCCGTCCGACGACGTGATCGAGATTCCATGATTGGAAATCTTGTCGGCATTGCGCGGGTGCGCGAAATTGGCGCGCCGCTCGAGGAAATGAGCAGCGCCTCCATTTCGCTGGACAAGGGCATCGACGGCGACGCGCGCGGCATGAAGCACGGCCGCCAGGTCACCGTACTGTTCCGCGAAGGCTGGGAGGATGCCTGCAACGAT
This sequence comes from Rhizomicrobium sp., assembly GCA_036488975.1. Taxonomy (GTDB): domain Bacteria; phylum Pseudomonadota; class Alphaproteobacteria; order Micropepsales; family Micropepsaceae; genus Rhizomicrobium. The sequence continues at coordinate 4,776 of DASXGS010000377.1, forward strand.
CTCGGCGCCGAGTTGCCGTGGATCACGCGCCGCGCCAATCTGCTGCTCGCCAATCTGGACCGGCCGCGCGAAGCGGGAGGCTTCCTGCACATCGGTGATGCCGAGTTGCAGATCACGATGGAAACGCGCCCATGTCACCTGATGGATCGCGCGCGTGAGGGCTTGCGTGCGGCACTCCGGCCCGACTGGCGCGGCGGCGTCTGCTGCGTGGTGCGCCGCGGTGGCGAGATCCGGCTCGGCGACCGCGCCGAATACATCCCCCGGTGACGCCACAGGACGTCATTCGCTTCTGGACGGAGGAGGTGGGCGAGGCACGGTGGTTCGATCCGGACGCCGCGCTCGATGTGGAAATTGCGCGACGCTTCGGCGAATCCTATGCATTGGCGCGAAACGGCAAACTTTCGGACTGGGAGAACAGCGCGGAGGGCGCGCTGGCGCTGCTCCTTCTGCTCGACCAGTTCCCGCGCAACATGTTTCGCGGCAAAGCCGAAGCGTTTGCGACCGACGCAAAAGCGCACGCGATTGCGGAGCGCGCTATCGCGCGTGGCTTCGATCGCGAAATCCCGCCGCCGCTGCGCTGCTTCTTTTACCTTCCGTTCACACACACCGAGCGCATTGCCGATCAGGAGCGCGGCGTCGTGCTGATCGCAGAGAGGCTCGGCAAGAACAGCAAGGATTACGGCTACGCGGTTCTGCATCGTGATGCGATTGCGAAATTCGGCCGTTTCCCTGGCCGCAATGTTGCACTCAAGCGACAATCGACTCGGGAAGAGCTCGAATACCTTAAAAACAATCCACCATTTTAACGGCGCGCTTACCATAATCGGCTTTCATCCGCGCATGCGAACGGGTGACCTTTGCCAACTTGCGGCCGACCTTGCGTCCGAGCATGGCGCAGAAGCAGCTCAGATGGCGCGCCAGACTTTCGTGGCGCTCGAGCTCGAAGGTGAGATGGAGCGAGCTTACTTCTGGCAATCGCTCTCGGTCCTGCTCGATGACATCTTTGCGCAGCGCCTCGATCCCCACGCGCCGATCGTCATTCACTGAAAGCGTCCGATCGTCGGCCGCCCGCCCGGAAGCGGCGGAGCTGCTTTTCTAATGAGCTT
>DASXGS010000381.1:0-3622 GCA_036488975.1 Rhizomicrobium sp.
GGTGGGGATGTCGAGGCCGCTTTCCACGATGTTGGTGGAGACGAGCACGTCGATCCGACCTTCGTAGAATGCGGTCATCACGTCTTCGAGCTGATGCGCTGGCATCTGCCCGTGGCCGACGGCGAACTTCACCTCGGGCACAGTGTCGCGCAGGAATTCCTCCGTCTCGCGCAAATCTTTAATGCGTGGACAGACATAGAAGCTCTGGCCGCCGCGGTAGTGTTCGCGCAGCAGCGCTTCGCGGATCACCAGCGGATCGAACGGCGTGACGAAGGTGCGCACCGCCAGGCGATCGATGGGCGGCGTGGCGATCAGGGAGAGATCGCGCACGCCGGTGAGAGCCAGCTGCAACGTACGCGGGATGGGCGTGGCGGTTAGAGTGAGCACGTGTACGTCCGATTTCAGCGCCTTCAGCCGCTCTTTGTGCGCCACGCCGAAATGCTGCTCCTCGTCGACGATGACGAGACCGAGATTGCTAAACGCGATGCCTTTGGCCAGCAGTGCATGCGTGCCGATGACGATGTCGATATCGCCGGACGCCATGCCCGCCTTGGTTTCTTTCACCTCTTTCGCATCCACGAAGCGAGAGAGCTGACGGATTTTCACCGGGAAGCCACTGAAGCGATCCGTGAACGTTTTGGTGTGCTGCCGCGCGAGCAACGTGGTGGGCACCACAACCGCCACCTGCAAACCTGACATGGCGGCGACAAACGCGGCGCGCAACGCGACCTCCGTCTTGCCGAAGCCGACGTCGCCACAGACCAGACGATCCATCGGCGTGCCGCGCGCAAGGTCTTCGATGGTTTCGGCGATAGCTTTTTCTTGATCCTCGGTTTCCTGATACGGAAAGCGGGCGCAGAATTCGTCGTAGAGTCCTTGCGGCGTATCGAGCGAGTCCAACTGCTTGAGCTTGCGCGAGGCGGCGATGCGGATCAGTTCGGCGGCGATTTCGCGCACTCGCTGCTTCATCTTGGCTTTGCGCTGCTGCCAGCCCGCGCCGCCAAGGCGATCCAGCTGCACATGACCTTCATCGGAGCCGTAGCGGGTCAGGAGCTCGATGTTTTCCACAGGCAGGAACAGCTTGCCGCCGTCGTAATGCAGTTCGAGGCAATCATGCGGCGCGCCCGCAACATCGATGGTTTGCAGGCCGGTGTAACGGCCGACGCCGTGATCGATGTGGGTGACGAGATCGCCCGGCGCCAGGCTGGACGCTTCCGCGAGGAAGTTCTGCGCTCGCTTGGAACGGCGCCGCTGTGGCACCATGCGGTCGCCGAGAATGTCCTGCTCGGAGACAATGGCGAAGTCCGGAGCCTCGAAGCCGCGCTCCAGCCCCACGATCCCGACACCGACGGCGTCGCCGTGCAGCTGCTGCGCTTCCGCGAAATTTTCGACGACGCGTACGGCGGGCAAGCCATGATCCGACAGCACGCCGCCCAAGCGTTCTGCCGAGCCTTCGCTCCAGGCCGCAAGCAGCACGCGCTTGTTTTGCGCCTGTAGCTCCTTAACCTGCGCGGCAGCGGCTTCGAAGATGTTGACGCGGCCCTGCGTGCGTTCCGGCGCAAAGTCGCGGCCCTGCCTGCCACCGCCATCGGTGGAGGTTTTCGATTCCGGCGCCTGGAACGGCGACAGATCGCGCACATCGCGGGAGGCTATCGCGGCAGTCCATTCTTCCCCGGTCAGATACAGCTGGTCCGGTGGCAGAGGCTTGTAGGGCGGCGCGCTGACGTTCTCCTTGCCCTCGCGCTTTTCTTGCAAAAACTGCCGCCGGGTTTCGTAATAGTCGGCGATGGATTCGAGCCGCGCGGTTTTCGAATCCTCCGCCTGATGCGACATCATCACCAGCGGGCGGCCCACATAGTCGAACAATATTTCGAGACGGTCGTAGAACAGTGGCAGCCAATGATGCATTCCGGGATGGTGGCGGCCTTCGCTGATCGCTTCGTAAAGCGGATCGTCGGAGGCCGGCCCGAACTGCGCCACATAGCCGCTGCGGAAGCGGCTGATGGTCTCCTTATCGAGTGGCACCTCGCTCGCCGGCAGCAATTCGATGTCGGAAATCTGGTCAGTGGAAAGCTGCGTCTCGGCGTCGAAGCGGCGCACCGCATCCAAGGTTGAGCCAAAGAAATCGAGGCGGTAAGGCTCGTCGGTGCCGGGCGGCCAAAGGTCGATAATGCCGCCGCGCAGCGCAAGATCGCCTGGCTCGCGCACCGTACCGGAGCGCACGTAGCCGTGACGGGTGAGAAAGCGCACCAGTCTGTCGTGATCCACATCGTTGCCGACGCGGGCATGGAACTGCGCTTCGGCAATGGCTTCGCGTGGCGGCACGCGCTGCAACACCGCATTTACCGTGGTGACGACGACCGCCGCGCCATCGTCCGACTTGCGGCGCGCCAAGGCGGAAAGCGTCGCCAGGCGTGTGGCCTCGATGTCCGGCTTGGGCGACACGCGATCATAGGGCAGGCAGTCCCATGCCGGAAAATCCAGCACCGGAATGTCGGGCGCGAAGAACGCAAGCGCATCCAGCGCGCAGCGTTCCGCAGCATCGTCGGAGGTGACGAACAGCACCAGCCCTTTGCGAAGCCGCGCGGCTTCGCCAGCGAGATAGGCATCGTAACCGCCCGGCGCTCCGGTGACGGCGAAACGGCCCTGATGCTTTGCGATGTAGTTCAGACGGTCCAAGCGGGTGATTTCCGGTTGCAGAGGGCTTTGAGCTTGTCGAACACGGAAGTGTCGTAACCTGCCGGCACCGCCTCGTGTCCACGCAGCCAGCCGTACACATCGTCATCCGGGACGTTCAGCAGCTGATCGAGCTGCTCCAGCTCAACCGCATCCAGCGCATTTAGATGCTTGCGCGCAAACACCCCGAAGATGAGATCGAGTTCCTTGAAGCCGCGGCGCCGGCAGCGGAACAATAGCTGTTTGCGGCGGGTCTCCGAAGAGCCACCGTTTTCGGCATTCGACATGGAGGGGATATAGCGGCTCGGCCGCGCGCATTCCAGTCGCCATGCTAAGTTCGAGCCAATGAGGCCGTCGATTCTCTTTCCACTGTTTGCTGAGACGCGGACACTTTCAGGCGTCGGCCCGAAGGTGGAGAAGTTGATTGCGCGTGCGGCCGGCAGGGGGCTGATCGACCTTGTGCTCGATTTGCCGGGGGGCCTGATCGATCGCAGCTATCGGCCTAAGCTGAAGGATGTGCAGGAAGGGCGGATCGCGACCGTCGAAGTGACGATCGAAAAACACCTGCCCTCGCGCGATCCGCGGCGGCCCTACAAGGTGCGCTGCGCCGACGACACCGCTTTCGTCGAGCTCGTTTTCTTCCGCGCCAAGGGCGATTACCTGGCGCGGACGCTGCCGGTCGGTGCGCGCCGCATCGTCAGCGGGCGCATCGAGCGTTATGCGGGCGGCCTGCAGATGATCCATCCGGATCATGTCGTCGGACTGGAGGACATCGAAGACTTTGCCCTGATCGAGCCGGTGTATGGGCTGACCGAAGGCCTGCCGCTCAAATCTTTATCCAAGGCAGTGCGCGGTGCGCTGCAAGCCGTGCCAGAAACCCCAGAATGGCTCGACAAGAATTTGATACGTACCCGTGACTGGCCCTCGTTTCGTGAAGCGATTTTCG
>DASXGS010000412.1:0-3987 GCA_036488975.1 Rhizomicrobium sp.
CGGGCTTCAGGTAAAACGTCTCGTCGACATCGATGACCATCGGCCAGGAATCGGAAAACAGATCTACAGGTGGCTCGACGAGAACCGCGGTGCGCCGGCAGGGCTGAATGCCAAGCGGTGCCGCGCCCGCAATGACTGCAATCGTATCGGCCCATGCGCCCGCCGCGTTCACAACGATCCGCGAAAGGTATTCGGTACCCCCCGTTCGGATCCGCCAGCCGCCGCCACTGTGCGTCAGTTGCCGGACATCGGAATCGGCGATCAGTGTTCCGCCGGCCGCGCGAAACGCGCGCAGATAACCCTGGTGCAGCGCATCGACATCCACATCGGCGGCATCGGGCTCGAGGACGGCGGTGTGCACATAGTCGGGGCGCAGAATCGGGCACATGCGTATCGCGTCTTCGCGCGATACGCGCCGCACTGCCGGGTTCACATCGGGATTCACCGCAAATTCTTCGAGCCGCGGCGCCTGATCGGCGCGCGCGATGTACAGCGCCCCGCGCGGTCTCACTAGCGGCGTTTCAGCAAAGCCGGGCGGCGGTGCATAGAAGAATTCGCGGCTGGCGCGGGAGAGCGCGCGCACCACGCTGTTGCCGTAGATCTCGGAAAACAGCGCCGCGGAGCGGCCGGTCGAGTGATAGCCGGGAAACTGCTCACGTTCGAGCACTGCCACGCGATGCGTGCGCGCCAACTCCGAGGCAACGGATGCGCCCGCGATGCCCGCGCCGATCACGACGATGTCGAAGCTGTCCGTCATGCCAAGGAGTCTCTGCCCAAACCGACGCGATGGAGCGAAGAGCACACGTCATCACTGTTTCGGTATTTCGCTAAATAGCGAATGGACCAGCATGGTGCAAGCACCGTCTTATCGCGGCCCGCGCCGATGGAGGCGGTATCGAATGCGTTTGCGGTCATGCCGTCAGGCCTCGGCAAAGGAGTTGCCGCGTGCCGCAACCGCGGCAAGGCAAAAGAGGAGGCCCGAGATCAGGATGGCCGGCGCAACGACGGTGGTCAGCGCCATGCCCACGGCGCTCGGTGTGCCGTAGACGTGTTCGGTGGCATACGCGACCAGGGTGGGCCCAAGTCCCAGCCCTACCAGCGTGTTGCAGAAGGCGATGGTTGCCGTCCCAAGCCCGCGACTCTCCTGCGAGAGCAGGTCGAGCGTGGTGGCGATGCCGATGGTGCCGGCGAGCGACGATATCGCGATCCACAGGAATACCGCGGCCAGTGTTGCCGCCGGCGAGGAGAGAATGCCCACCGGCGCGGCCAGCAGGCCGGCAAACAGCGCGGCCGCACACAACCGGATGCGCGCGAGGGGCCCGAAGCGCTTGGCAATCCAGTCCGCCAGCGCACCGCCGAGTGGCGTGCCGATCAGCGCCGCGGCAACCGCCACGCCTCCAAGGCCCGCGCCGATCTCGCCGGGTGTCAGCGCGAAGCGGCGTGACAACAGCGCCGGCGTCCAGGAAAGGATTGCGTAATCGACAATCGAGCCGATCGCCATGGCGCCATACAACGGGAGCAACAGCGCGTATTTCCTCCGGAACACGGCGAACACATCGCCGAGCGCCAGAAGCCGGCTCCGAAGCTCGGAAGAAGAAAAATCGCGTTTGCCGGGCTCGGAAAGGGTAAGGAAAAGCGCGGCGACGGCGAATCCGGCAATTCCGAGGATCGCGAGAACGGCCCGCCACGGCGTCAATCCGCCCACGATGGGGATTGCGGAAAACGCGCCATGCTGCGCGGTGCTCAGCAGAAACCCGCCGACAGCAATGGCGCCGCCCCCGCCCGCCACCATACCGGTGAAGAAAATCCCGGTCGGCAGCGCGCGGAACTCCGGCTTGAAATAGTCGCCGATCAGCGACATGGCCGCCGGCGCAAGCGCCGCCTCGCCGACGCCCACCAGCAGCCGCGATGCAAACAACGTCCCGAACGAATGCGAAATCCCACAGAAAACCGTGCCGAGACTCCACAGCGCGACGGCGGCGACCAGCAGGTGTCGCCGCGGCACCAGATCGGCAATGCGTCCGAAGGGAAGCCCAATGACCGAGTACAACACCGCAAATGCCGTGCCTTGCAGGATGCCGATCTGAACATCCGAAAGGTGCAGCTCGGCCCGCAGCGGATCGACGATCACCCCAAGAATGAACCGGTCCGTGTAGGAGAGCCCCGCCGCCACCGTGAAGACCGCGACGGCCCACCAGCCCTGAACGGCGTGCGGGTAGTGCCGGATGGAGACGCTGGCGGAAGACATCCGGTGTAAATCCCACGCGGCGCAGTTGAACCGGCCATCGCTTTACCCTAGAGAAAGTTTTTTCTCAATCAGAAAAACCGACATGCGCGTCTTCACGGCAGGACTGATCACCGAAACCAACACTTTCGCGCCATGGCCCACGGGCCTGCGCGGCTTTTCCGAAGATGGGCCGTATCGCGGCGACGCGACCACTCGCGGCCGCAATTCGGAGATGGGCGTGCTGGCGTGCGGCTGGCGCGATCTCTGCCGCGAACGCGGCTTCGATTACGTGGAAAGCGTGTTTGCGTTCGCGCAGCCCTCGGGCCGAGTCGTGCAGAGCGTGTATGAGAACCTTCGCGATGAAATCCTGGCGGACCTGAAGCACAAAGGCCCGTTCGACATCGTTCTGCTGTTCCTGCATGGCGCAATGGTGTCGCAGGACTGCGATGATTGCGAAGGCGATATTCTTTCGCTTGTGCGGGCGATCGTCGGGCCGAACGTGGCGGTGGGCGCAGAGCTCGATCCGCATTGCCACCTCACGCCGCTGATGATCGAAAACGCGACCGCCATCGTCCTGATGAAAGAGTATCCGCACACCGATTACCTGGAGCGCGGCCGCGAATTGTTCGAGATTTGCCTCGGCGCGGCGGAAGGCCGCCTGAAACCGGTGCAGCGTCTCTTCGATTGCCGCATGGTCGGGTTCTATCCCACCACAACCGAACCCATGCGCTCGCTGGTGGACGAGATGTTTGCGGCCGAGCGCCTTCCCAACGTGCTGTCGGTCAGCTTCGGGCACGGTTTTCCCTGGGGCGATACGCCGGAAACCGGATCGAAGGTGCTCGCGATCACGGATGGCAATGGACGCCTTGCAGAAGATGTGGCGACAAACATCGGCCGGCGGATCTATGCGGCGCGGCGCTCGCTGCTCCCGAAATACCCCAAGCTCGAGGAAGCGTTGCGTGTGGCGCGGGAAACCAACGGTTGCGCGGTGCTCGCCGACACCGCCGACAATTCCGGCGGCGGCGCGCCAAGCGACAATGTCTCCCTGTTGCGCGCGATGCTCGAGAAGGACGTGCAGGATGCCGTGTTCGGCTGCATCTGGGATCCCGTCAGCGTGCAGATTTGCGCCGAAGCCGGCGTCGGCGCCACGCTCGCATTGCGGATAGGCGGCAAATGCGGGCCTGCGTCCGGCGCGCCGCTTGATATTCTGGCAACCGTGAAGGGCTTTCGCGCCGGGCACGATCAGCAGGGGCTGGGCCCGGCGCGCGTTTCCATGGGCGACTCGGTGTGGATCGAAGCCGGTGGAATCGACGTGGTGCTGATTTCGACGCGCACCCAGGTGTTTTCACCGGACGCCTTTACTGGGCTCGGCATCGATCTGTCGAACAAGCGGCTGATCGCGCTGAAATCGAGCTGGCACTTTCAGGCGCATTTCGCGGCGCTGGCGGACCGCATCGTCGCAGTGTCAACGCCCGGCGCCTTGCAGATGGATTTCGCCGGCATCGACTATCGCCGCAAGCGCGACCTCGAATACTTCCCCCGCGTGCCCGACCCACTGGGATTGGGATAACCCAAACTACTTTCGTTTGCGTGATTTCGCGGAACCGTTGCCGTCGCGTCGCAATGCCTCGATCAGGTGCGATTCCGGCCCGGAGCAGATGGAAAGCACGCGGCATGGTCCGGACTCGGCGGCGAGATAGGCGTGGCCCATGCCGCTGTCGAAATAGATGGAATCGCCCTTGCGCAGCAGGACCGGAGCG
>DASXGS010000347.1:0-2808 GCA_036488975.1 Rhizomicrobium sp.
AGCAACTCGTAACGCTCCGCCAGCGCATCGAAGAACGGCAGCCATTGCGGCACGCCACCCGCACCGTGCAGGAACAGCACCGTAGCGCCCCGCCCAGCGCTGTGCAGCCTGATCGGGATGTTCCGGATCTTCAGCTCGCTCACTTGCGCCGGCATACTGGCTGCTCCCTTTCCAAGACGGGCCCCTTACAGGTATCACCCTTCGCTGAGACACCACCAGGTTCACATCATCGCCCAATTCTACGCGGCCGACGCACCTCGTTTACGGGTGGGGCCCGCCACGAAGGTGCAGGAAGTGTTGCTCCTACATGGTTGCCTTTCCCAGATATCCGCTGTCGCGTTTCCTAATTCTATACGGCGCACTTTACGCTAGTTTTGGGGTCCAATCGCCGTATCTGCCAAGCCTTCTCGAGAGCCGAAACTTGGGGCCGGAAGCGATTGCATTTGTGCTGGGCGCCGGCACCGCAATCCGCCTAATTGCCGGGCCGGTGGCGGGTCGGTTAGCCGATATTCTCGATGCTCCGAAGGCCGTTCTCGCCGCTTGCTCGGCCGCCGCCGCTCTGATCGCGACAGGATACCTACGGGCGACCGGATCTTTGCTCTTGTTCCTTGTCAGCGTGCTTCAATCGGCAGCATTGGCACCGCTTGCCCCGCTCACCGATACGCTTGCTCTCGCCAGCGCGGCTCCACACCAACCCAAAGGTTCTGTCCAGCAAGGTTTCCACTATGGCTGGCTGCGTGGCGCCGGTTCCGCGGCGTTTATTTTCGGAACTCTGCTCTCCGGTGAGGCCATCGCGCAATTCGGGATTAACGCAGCTGTTTTGCTCAATGCCGGACTTCTCACCGCGGCGGCGTTTGCCGCTCGCCTCGTGGCAGTTCTGCCGCGGCCGACCGAGGGTGCCGCTCCACCCGTGGTGGACGATGGTGCGGTGCGGGCGTTCGGAGCGCTGCTGCGGCTCCCGCTCTATCGCCGGATCGTTTTTGTTGCGGCCTTGATCCTCGGCAGCCATGCCATGCACGACAGCTTTGCCGTAATCCGCTGGGAGGCCGCGGGGATCGGCCCCAGCATGGTCGGGGCGCTGTGGTCGATATCGGTGGCCGCCGAGGTTGTCGTCTTTTTGTTTATCGGTCGCCCGTTGCTCGATCGCATCGGCCCGGCTCGTGCCGCGATGCTCGCCGCCGCTGCCGGTATCCTGCGCTGGGTGATAATGGCCGAGACTACTTGGCTTCCGGCTCTTGCAGCGGTCCAGCCACTACACGGGTTGACATTCGCGCTGTTGCACCTGACCTGCATGCGGCTTCTCGCGCAATGCGTACCTGGCCACCTGGAAGCAACTGCATTGACGGTGTACGGTACGGTCGGCATCGGCCTGCCGACGGCACTGCTGATAATCGGCTCGGGACAGCTCTACAGCCATTTCGCCGCGAACGGCTTCTTCGTCATGGCGGCGCTCTGCGCCGCGGCGCTGCCTCTCGCTCGAAATCTCCGCGAGCCCAGCTGATCAAGACCGGCGATAAACACCGTTTGTCACGCGTGAGCAGTGGCTTGAACGCATCATTACCGAACTCGGGCGATCGCGTCTGCTATAATGCACCGGTGAAGCCGGCACTTGCCTCTCGCTCGGAGAACCGCTTTCTCGGCCACTCGGTGGCTCGGCTGGAGGACCCGCCGTTGCTGACCGGCCGAGGCGCCTTCATCGGCGATATCAGCTTCCAGCACCAGCTGCATATGCGCATCGTGCGCTCGCCCTACGCCAACGCCCTGTTGCGCTCCGTTGATACCGCGAGGGCGCTGGCCGCACCGGGAATCGTCGCGGTGTGGACGGCAGCGGACATCGCCGACCTGCCGCCGATCGATTTTCGCGACCCGGCTGCTGAGGCGCTGCGCCCCTACCGACAGCCGCTCCTCGCGCGGGAGCGTTTGCGTTATGTCGGTGAGCCGATCGCAGCGGTCTTCGCAACTGATCCCTATCTTGCCGAAGATGGCGCCGAGCTGGTTTCAGTAGAGGCCGACGTGGTGACGCCGATATTGGACGCCTGCGCGGTTGCCGGCAGTTTCGCGCCCGGCTTGTCGACCGAGGCGCTGGTGCTGCGCGCCGGTTACGGCGATGTCGTGGCGGCCTTTGCCGCGGCGCATGCGATCGTCGTCCTCGACCTGACAATCGGGCGGCACAGCGCCGTACCGATCGAGACGCGCGGCGCGCTCGCTCGGTTCGACGCCGCCAACGACGTGCTGGAATTGTACGGCGCGGCCAAGGTACCGCACCGCAACCGCGACGCACTGGCGCGCATGTTCGGCCGCAGCACAACAGCCGTGGTGCTGAAGGAAGGCAATACCGGCGGCGGGTTTGGCGTGCGCGGCGAGCTCTACCCCGAAGATTTTCTCGTCTGCGTCGCCGCAATGCGATTGGGACGGCCGGTCAAATGGATCGAGGACCGGCACGAGCATCTGATGGCTGCCAACCATTCACGCGAGCAGCGCCACCACGCCCGCGCTGCATTCGACGCCGACGGCCGGGTCCTCGCCCTCGAGGACATATTCTACCTCGACCAAGGCGCCTATGTGCGCACCCATGGCGCCCGGGTTGCGGAGATGACGATGGCCATGGTGCCTGGGCCGTACCGCATCCCTGCCTATCGCAGCGTGTGCCATTTCCGCCTGACCAATAAGACACCGGCGGCAACCTATCGAGCACCTGGGCGGTTCGAGGGCACCTTCGTGCGCGAGCGGCTCATCGACGCAATCGCCGACCGGCTTGGCCTCGACCGGGTGACGGTGCGCCGGCGCAACCTGGTCACCGCGGCCGAG
>DASXGS010000383.1:0-4736 GCA_036488975.1 Rhizomicrobium sp.
ACGACGACTCTTCACGCTTGAAGGGACTGATGTTCAGAAAAGAGCTCGCGCCCGATGCCGGCATGCTGTTCGAATTTCCGGACAATCACTTCCGATCCTTCTGGATGAAGAACACGATCCTTCCGCTCGACATGCTGTTTATCCGTGCCGACGGCACGATTTCGTCCATAGCCGAGAACACCAAGCCGCTTTCGCTAGATGTGACTACCTCGCGCGAGCCGGTGCGCGCAGTACTGGAAATCAATGGAGGCCGTTCGGCTGCACTCGGAATTGCGGCTGGCGAGAAGGTACACGGTGCCATTTTCCGGCACGTTTCGTCCGGCCAGTAAAACGCCTGGCGCATGGCATCCTGCATCCGCCTATGACATTTTGAGAACAGCAGGACGTTTCGGGATCGGACATGACGCGCTGGGTCTATTCCTTCGCCCAAGGTAAGGCCGACGGCAAAGCCGAGATGCGCAATCTCCTCGGCGGCAAAGGCGCCAACCTCGCGGAGATGAGCAATCTGGGACTGCCTGTCCCGCCCGGCTTCACAATTACCACTGAGGCCTGCGCCTATTACTACCAGAACAAGGGAACGTTTCCCGAAGGCCTGAAGCGGGAAGTCGAAGGAGCGCTGGCAAGAGTAGGCGAGCAGATGGGTGCGAATTTTGGCGATCCGTCGCGGCCTCTGCTGGTGTCCGTCCGCTCGGGCGCACGCATATCCATGCCTGGAATGATGGACACGGTGCTCAACCTGGGCCTGAATCCAGAAACGACGGAAGGGCTCGCGCGCCTGAGCGATCCGCGCTTTGCCTACGATTCGTACCGTCGCTTCATCCAGATGTATTCGAACGTGGTGCTCGGGCTTGAGCACGGTCTGTTCGAGGAGATTCTGGAGACGGAAAAAGAAACCAAGGGTGTCGAGTTGGATACTGAGCTCGACGCCGTCGATCTGAAGCGTATTGCCGCGCGCTACAAAGAGCGCGTGGAAAAGGAAAGCAACCGGCCGTTTCCCGACAATGTGTACGAGCAACTGTGGGGCGCCATCGGCGCGGTGTTCGGCTCCTGGCAGTCTCCGCGCGCGAAGACCTATCGCAAACTGAACCACATTCCCGAGGATTGGGGCACGGCGGTCAACGTCCAGGCAATGGTCTTCGGCAACCGCGGCGAGACGAGTGCCACCGGCGTGGCGTTCACCCGCGATCCATCGACCGGCGAAAGGCTGCTGTTCGGTGAATTCCTCATCAATGCCCAGGGCGAAGACGTGGTGGCCGGCATCCGCACGCCACAGCCTGTGTCCAGGATCGTGCGCGAGCGGCAAAAGGGCCGCCGGCCATCGATGCAAGAAGCGCTGCCGCAGGCCTACGCCGAGTTGAAGGCGATTTGCGACCGGCTCGAAGCGCACTACCGCGACATGCAGGATGTCGAATTCACCATCCAGGAGGGGCGGCTCTTCATGCTGCAGACCCGCTCCGGGAAGCGCACCGCGGAAGCGTCGCTGAAGGTGGCGGTGGACATGGTGCAGGAAGGGCTGATCGACCAAAACACCGCCATCGGGCGTATTGATCCCAATGCGCTTGACCAGCTGCTGCACCCCACGCTCGATTCCGATGCGCCGAAGGAGTTGATTGCGACAGGGCTCGCCGCCTCACCCGGCGCCGCGACTGGAGAGGTCGTGTTCAGCGCCGACGAGGCGGAGAAGCTGGCGGCGGACGGCAAGCAGGTCATCCTGGTGCGCGCCGAAACGAGCCCCGAAGACATCCACGGCATGCATGCCGCCAAAGGCATTCTGACGGCGCGCGGCGGCATGACGAGTCACGCAGCCGTGGTGGCGCGCGGAATGGGGCGGCCCTGCGTCTCCGGCGCCGGCGCGCTGAAGATCGATGTGGCACAAGGCACGATCACGGTGGGTGCGCTCATCGTTCGGCGCGGCGAGATCATCACAATCGACGGTACCGCAGGCCACGTGTTCAAAGGGGCCGTGCCGATGCGTCAGCCCGAGCTCACCGGCGATTTCGGTACCCTGATGGCGTGGGCCGATTCCATCCGCGCGCTCAAAGTGCGCACCAACGCCGACACGCCAGCGGACGCCGAAATAGCCCGCCGGTTCGGCGCGGAAGGCATCGGTTTGTGCCGCACCGAGCATATGTTCTTTGAGGCAGATCGAATCGTGGCCGTGCGCCAGATGATCCTGGCAGAAAGCGAAGGGGACCGCCGGGCCGCGTTGGCCAAGCTCCTGCCCATCCAGCGCGGAGATTTCGTCGCCATTTTTCGGGCGATGGAGGGGCTTCCGGTCACCATCCGGCTGCTTGATCCCCCGTTGCACGAGTTCTTGCCGCACAAGGAGGAGGAGATCGCCGAAGTGGCGCAAGCTGCCGGCACCAGCGCGGCCAAGCTGCGCGCCCGAGCGATCGCCTTGCACGAAACCAACCCGATGCTAGGCCATCGTGGCTGCCGGCTCGGCATCACGTATCCCGAAATCTACGAAATGCAGGCCCGCGCGATTTTGGAGGCAGCTCTGGAAGTGGAGGAGGGAGATGCCGCACCTGTGCAGCTCGAAATCATGATCCCATTGGTCGGATTCAGGAGCGAGCTCGATTTTCTGAAGAGTCGCATCGATGGTGTGGCGGCCAAGATCACGGAAGAGCGTGGCAAGTGCCCCGCCTACATGATCGGCACGATGGTCGAGCTGCCCCGCGCCGCTCTTCGCGCCGGTGAAATTGCCGAGACGGCGGAGTTTTTCTCGTTCGGCACCAACGACCTCACTCAAACAACCCTCGGGGTAAGCCGCGACGACGCCGGCACGTTCCTCATGGAGTATCTGAGCAAGAGCCTCGTAGCGCGCGACCCTTTCGTTTCGATCGATCGGGATGGCGTCGGCGAACTGGTGCGCATTGCCGGCGAGCGTGGCCGCGCTGCCCGCCCTGGACTGAAACTCGGGATTTGCGGCGAACACGGCGGCGACCCGGACTCCATCCAGTTCTGCCATGAGGTCGGACTCGACTATGTCTCGTGCTCCCCATTCCGCGTGCCGATTGCGCGGTTGGCGGCTGCACAGGCTGCACTCTCAAGCCCGCGCGATCCGGATTGACGGGCGGGTCTTATTCTGCCTTTCGAGAGAATTTAGCGGTCGGATTCTGAAAGCGCCGTTCAGCCGCTTTTCATCTGCGCTGAGGCAAAGTCGCGCCATGACAGCGCTGGGTCAGCACCGAGGCATCACCTTTTCGATTCCGCCAAACGATGACGGGGTGTGGCATTACAAGATCCACCCGGTTCGAAGCCGGCGCTCCACAGCGCTTGGCCAGCCCCTTCCGCCGCCGACCGATGGCTTTCCCAGCCGCGATGCAGCTGTAGACGCGGCTAAACAGGCCATTGATGCCTGGCTCGCGGGAGCATGCGCGCACAGTGCGTGACGCGGCGTCACGTTTACCTCACTTTTCATTTGACCTGATAGATTCGGATAGGCAGTTTTAGGCCGACCGCTCGCGGGGAGGGGCGGTCATTCGGACCACGAGTTAGACCGCCATATCCGAAGCGAGCGAATCCCGTATGACTTACAGACTGAGTGACGCGTTCCGTCGCGCCGACTGCAGCCTCGCAGGCGCAATTTTTCTAAGCCTCGCCACCGCTGCGGCTGTGGCCGCTTACGCACCCGCCCATTTCGGCAACGTCTCGCCTCCGCCAAAGTTGCGGCTCGATATCGTTGAAGCGCCGACTGTTCCCGACGCCATGCCTGCCATGCCCGCCATCGTACCCGCACCACGCCCGAAGCCATTCTTCAGCCGGTTGCGCATCGATGTAGCGCTGGCGAACCTTGCCAGCGAAACGTCCTGTCTGGCTGAGGCCATCTATTACGAAGCACGCGGCGAAGGACTATTGGGCGAAAAGGCCATTGCCGAGGTGGTCGTCCGCAGAACGCACAAGACCGGCTTTCCACGCTCGATCTGCGGCGTGGTACATCAGGGTGTGGCAAGCGGCGGCGGTTGCCAGTTCTCATTCGCTTGCGATGGGACGTTAGACCGGCCCAGATCGCCCGGGGAGTGGAGCCGGGCCGTCCACCTCGCCACGCGAATCATATCGGGGGCAATGCCTCTCACCAATGTTACCGCTGACGCGATCTCCTTCCATGCCACCAGTATCGAGGCCTCGTGGCCGGGTATGGTTCGCACGGTGCAGATCGGCAACCATGTGTTCTATCGCCGCCCCGGGCATCCCCACTCGAGCTGAACCGGGCGCCGACGCCTCAGAAATTTACGCGATGGGAAATGGCGCCGTCCACCAGCAGATTAACGCCGGTGGTGTAGGATGAGACCGGACTCGCCAGGAACACCGCGGCATTGGCGATATCCTGCGGTGTGGCGGCGCGGCCGGTTGGGTTGCGGGCCATCGCCTGCTTAAAGTAGTCGGGCGCGTTCTTTTCGACTGTGTTCCACACGCCGCCTTCGAAATAGACCATGCCGGGTGAGACCACGTTGGCGCGGATGCGTCGCTTGGCGTGCTGGCGGGCGAGCCCCTTCGCCCAGTGGATCAGCGCGGCCTTGATCGGGCCGTACGAGCTGGCGCGGTCGGCCTCTGCCGCCGATACCGATGAAATGATGACGAAGGCTGCATCGCCGTTCTTTTCGGCGGACTTTTCCAGGAAGGGCCGCGCGGCTTCGAAGGCGTTCACCGCGCCGAGGATATCGAGCTTGAAATTGGCCTCCCACGAAGCGGGATCGCCACCCTGCGCCATTGCGCCGGCATTGGAGACGAGG
>DASXGS010000416.1:0-2502 GCA_036488975.1 Rhizomicrobium sp.
GCCTTCAAGCGCCGGGCCGATGAAATCGGCGCGCTGGATGACGACGAGATGCGCGCCATCCTGGTGAACGGCAAACCGATCGAGAGCGGGATTGTATTAGCCCGCCTGGAAGTACGCACCGAGCACTCCGGCAAGGGCGCGGTGGCCATTGTGGAAATGATCCGTGATGGCGAGCGCATCACACGCGTGGGCATCGGCGAGACGGCGCTGGAGAGCGCGTTCATCGCGGTACGCCAGGAAACCTGCCCAGTGGCCGAGATCGAGGAGATCGATCTGCTGCAGTTTGGCTACGGCAAGGATTCGGACGCCGAGGCCGAAGTCGTCATTCGCGTTGGGGCGGCAACGTTCCGTGGCCACGGCCGCGGGCCCGATCCGCTGTGGGCCGGCGCACGCGCCTTCCTGCACGCGCTCAATAAGGCGGTGCAGGCGCCGTCCGCCGAGCCGCGGCAACAGGAGAACATGCATGAAGCCGCTGGCTGAACATTTGTGGATGAACGGCCGCATGGTGCCGTGGGCGAATGCCACCGTGCATGTCACCGCGCATGCGCTGCACTATGGCACCTCGGTCTTCGAAGGCATTCGCGTGTACGAGACGCCGGATGGCCCATGCGGCTTCCGCGTCGCCGACCACATTGCGCGGCTGTTCGATTCAGCGGGCATGTACGGCATTGCCCTGCCCTATCCCATCGACGAGTTGGTGGATGCGTGCAAGGCGGTTGTGCGACGGAACAATCTTGCCAGTGCATACATCCGCCCCATCGCTTTCCTCGGCGAATGCGGCATGGGGGTCACGCCGACCGAGGATAAAATGAAGGTGGATGTCGCCATCGCCGCATTTCCCTGGGGCGCCTATCTCGGCGACGAGGGCCAGAAGTTTGGTGTCGATGTCTGCGTGTCGAGCTGGGCGCGGCTGGCGCCGAACACGGTGCCGACCGGCGCGAAGGCCGGCGGCAACTATCTCTCGAGCTATCTGATCGGCCGCGAAGCGCGAAATCACGGCTATGTGGAAGGCATCGGGCTCAGCACGGACGGGCGGCTTTCGGAAGGTGCGGGCGAAAACCTGTTCATCGTGAAGGACGGCCGGATCCTCACGCCGCCCGCCGCGGCCTCCATTCTCGTCGGCATCACGCGGGACACGGTGCTGAAGCTCGCGGCAGACGAAGGCTATGAGATCGTCGAGCAGGTGCTGCCACGCGAAGCGCTGTATGTTGCCGATGAAGTCTTCCTAACCGGCACCGCCGCGGAGATCACGCCGGTGCGCTCGATCGACAGGGTTGCAACCAAAGCGAATGGGCCTGGCCCGATCACGCGGACATTGCAGAAGCGCTTCTTTGGCCTGTTTGATGGTTCGACGGCTGACCGCTATGGCTGGCTCGAGCCGGTAAGTTCAGTGGAGAAAGATCGTGCCGCCGCAGCAGCCTAGAACACTCTTTGAAAAAATCTGGGATGCCCATGTGGTCGAGGCCGAAGCGCCCGATCATCCGGCCGTGCTATACGTCGATCTGCATCTCGTTCATGAGGTGACTTCCCCGCAGGCGTTTACGGCATTGCACACACGCGGCCTCAAGGTTCACCGCCCAGATCGCACGTTCGCCACGCTCGATCATTCCACGCCAACACGTGCACCGGACGCCACCGGCAATCGACCATATGTCAACGAGGAAGCCCGTCGCCAGGTGGAAGCGCTGGAGCGCAATGCCAGGGATTTCGGGATCGAGCTGCAGGGTTGGGACAGCCCCAACCGTGGCATCGTGCATGTGACGGCGCCGGAGCTGGGCCTCACCCTGCCCGGCAGCGTCATCGTCTGCGGCGACAGCCACACCGCGACGCATGGCGCATTCGGCGCACTCGCCTTCGGCATCGGCACGTCGGAAGTCGGCCATGTGCTGGCGACGCAATCTCTGCTTCAGCGCAAGGCGAAGACGCTACGCATAAATGTGGCGGGCGAATTTGCACCCGGCGTCGGCGCGAAGGATCTGGCCCTCGCGATTATCGCAAAACTCGGCGCGGGCGGTGGCCGCGGCTACGTCGTGGAGTATGCCGGCGATACCATTCGTGCGCTTGACATGGAAGGGCGGATGACGCTGTGCAACATGTCCATCGAGCTGGGCGCGCGCGCCGGAATGGTAGCGCCGGACGATAAGACTGTTGCGTGGCTGCGCGGCCGTCCGCGTGCGCCGCAAGGGGAAGCGTTCGAGAAGTTGACGCAGCAATGGCTTGCATTCGCCACGGATGCGGGCGCGGTGTTCGACCATGAAATCTCGCTGGACGCCTCCGCACTCACCCCCATCGCCACCTGGGGCACCTCTCCGGATACCGGCATCGCCATCGGCGCGCGCATTCCGGCGAACCAAAACGAGGCCCGCGCCCGCGACTACATGCATTTCGAATCCGGTCAGCCACTCGCGGGGGCGTCCGTCGATGTGGTGTTCATTGGCAGCTGCACCAACGGCCGGCTCTCCGACTTACGCTCCGCGGCCGCGGTGATGCGCGGCCGCACGG
>DASXGS010000446.1:0-5140 GCA_036488975.1 Rhizomicrobium sp.
CGGACTGGAAGGAAGACGCAGCGCGGCGCGATTTCACCATGAATGCGCTCTATGCCGCAGCCGATGGCGAGGTGTTCGACTATTTCAGCGGCCTTGCGGACCTGGATGCCGGCCGCGTGCGCTTTGTCGGCGATCCAGTGACGCGCATCCGCGAAGATTATTTGCGCATCCTGCGCCTGTTCCGCTTTCAGGCATGGTATGGAAGCGGTGAGATCGAGGCCGATGCGCTGCGGGCCGCCGCGGCGGAGAAAGATGGCCTTTCCATTCTTTCCGGCGAACGGGTTCAAAAGGAGTTGCTGAGGCTGCTGGAGGCGGAGAACCCTGCGCCCGTGCTGCGTCTGATGGCGGCTTCCGGAATTCTCGCTGAAATCCTTCCGGGTGCCCTCAATCTCCCGCGGCTGGAAAAGCTGGTGGAGATCGACCGCAACAATTTCTTTACAGCCGATTCGGTTCTGCGGCTTGCGGCGCTGCTGCCGGACGACGCGGCTTTTGCCGAAGCGATGTCCGACCGGCTGAAACTGTCCAATGCCGATCGCGAGCGCCTGACCGATCTCGCCGCCGCGCAGGAGAAGATTGTTTCTTACCTTTCGATCCGCGAGGTGCGGAAGGTGCTGTATCGGCTGGGAGCTGCGCGCTTCCGGGATCGCGTGCGGTTGCGTTGGGCGGAAGACCCGAAGCACTCGAATGCAATACAATGGCGCGCCCTGCTCGCCATGGCCGATGCCTGGCAGCGTCCGGCATTTCCGCTGACCGGCCGCGATGTGATGAATGCCGGCGTGGTGCAGGGCCCGCTGGTGGGGCGCATCCTGTCCGAAGTCGAAGAATGGTGGATCGAATCCGATTTCATCGATGACGAATTCTCCCTCGCCGAGCGTTTGAAGGCCGTGGTGCAGGCCATTGCCTATTGATGATCCGCTTCGAGCTCCTCGATTCGCTTTCCCTGCCCGGCGCCCCTGACAAGCCGAACGACGACGCGTTTGGCGTGCTGAAGAACGCGGCCGTGGTGCTGGATGGCGCGACTAGCCTTGGCGAACCGCTGATGCCGGGCCGGAGTGACGCCGCGTGGCTCGCACAATTCGGCGCGCGCAGGCTTCTGGCGCATGTGCGGGACGGCGATGCGCCGCGGGATGCCGTCCGGCACACTATGGAAGATGCGGAAAAATCCTTCGTTGCATTGCGCCGCCGTCCGCCCGTCGAAACATGGGAGACGCCGCTCGCCTCGATGATGCTTGTCGTGGCAAACGATGACGGTTTCGACGCGCTGTGGTTCGGCGATTGCGCCGCGCTGGTGAAGCGGCCCGGCGGGTCGGTCACTATCCTTGGCGACACGCTCGCCAAGCGTGAACTCGAAGCCGCGCGTGTGGCGCGCCTGGCTGCAAAGCACGGACTCTCGCCCGCCGCCGACCAGAACCGCCCGGAATATCTCACCGCACTGCGCCGCGCGCGCAATCACGCAAACACCGAGAAGGGCGGTTGGGTGTTCGGACCCGATACGCACGCCGCTGAGCATGTGGACGCCAAGGCCGTGGCCGCCCCAAGAGACACGCTGGTGCTGCTCGCGACCGACGGATTCCTCGCGCTGATCAGCGACTACCGCCGCTACGATGCCGAATCGCTGCTAGCAGCAGCCCTATCGGAGGGCTTTGAGAAGATCGGCCAAGAGCTGCGCGAGATCGAAGGCGCGGATGCGGACGGCACGCGCTTCCCTCGCTTCAAGACCAGCGATGACGCCACCGCGGTGCTGCTGCGCGTGATGTGATCACCCCTCCGGCAACGACTGGGCGTCGGGCAACCAGGCATAGGCCGAGAAATCGATCTCGAAACTTAGCAGCTTGGCCTGCAACAACGTGTAGAGCGGGATGCGCCAGGTGACCGTATGGTCCAGCGCCCCGCCACCGATTTGCGGCTTGAACACATTGCGGCCGATATGGATCAACGAAGCGTTCTCGACTGAGCCCGGCACAGTTACGCTGAACACATAGGTGTGGTTGCCGAACATGGTCTGTGCCAGCTCGTTTCCGAAGCGATCCTCTTCCGCGTTTTTCGGCACGCTTTCCCGACGGGCGCGGTCCACCAGCAGCGTGCGACGGAAGGTGACATGGCTTGGGCCGAGTCCGAACCAGCTTGCCCCATGGTTGGTGAGGCTCAGCGATTCATCCGACAGCCTTAGGTCGGACAGCGATTTGAAATCGATGGTGGCGACCTGTGTGACGTTGCCGTCCTTCGCGATGACGTGCGTTTTCACCGCATTGTGCTTCAATACGGCCGGGCCGCGATTGTTCTTGAGCGCATCGCCAAGCAATCCGTTTGCCGTCAGTGCAACCTGGTACTGCCCCGCTCCGTTGCGGCCGATCGACAGCTTCTGCGTGATGTCGAAGCACGCCGATAGCAGGAGCGACAGCGTGACGACACACGCGGCGGAAAGCAGCCGGCGCACCACCATCAAAGCGTCACATCGCCTTCGCCGAAGACGCGGGCGAAAATCGTGTCGACATGCTTCAGGTGGTAGTCAAGATCGAACAGTTTTTCGAGCTCGGTTGGCGGCACCGCCCGGGTCACCTCGCGATCTGATTTCAGCAGCGTGAGCAGGTCGCTCTCACCGTTCCAGGCGCGCATGGCGTTTCGCTGCACCAGACGGTACGCGTCCTCGCGCGCCACACCAGCCTGTGTCAGTGCCAGCAGCACGCGCTGGCTGTGCACCAGTCCGCGGCTGCTGTCGAGGTTCTGCTTCATGCGCTCGGGGTATACGATCAGTTTGTTGACCACACCCGCCATGCGGCAGATCGCAAAGTCGAGCGTGATCGTCGCGTCCGGACCGATGTAGCGCTCGACGGAGGAATGCGAAATGTCACGCTCGTGCCAGAGCGCGACATTCTCCAGCGCCGGCGTCACATAGCCCCGCACCATGCGGGCAAGGCCGGTGACATTCTCGGTGAGGATCGGGTTGCGTTTGTGCGGCATGGCGGAGGAGCCCTTCTGCCCCTCCGAGAAATACTCCTCCGCCTCCAGCACTTCCGTGCGCTGCAGATGGCGGATTTCCGTAGCCAAGCGCTCCAGCGAACTTGCGATCACGCCAAGCGTTGCAAAATAAACGGCATGACGGTCGCGCGGAATCACCTGGGTGGACACAGCTTCCGTTTTCAGGCCGAGTTTCGTGGCGACATGCGCTTCCACCCGCGGATCGATGTTGGCGAAGGTCCCGACCGCGCCGGAAATGGCGCACACGGCAATTTCATCGCGCGCCGCGAGCAGCCGCCTCTTGGCGCGCTCGAACTCGGCGTAGAAGCTCGCGAGCTTCACCCCGAAGGTGGTGGGCTCGGCGTGGATGCCATGGCTGCGTCCGATGGTGACAGCATCCTTGTATTCGAAGGCGCGCTTCTTCAGCGCCTCCAGCAGAAGGTCGACATCGGCGATCAGCAGATCGGCCGCGCGCTTCAGCTGCACCGACAGGCAGGTGTCGAGCACGTCTGACGACGTCATGCCCTGGTGCACGAAACGGGCTTCGGGCCCGACGATCTCCGCCAGATGCGTGGTGAAGGCGATCACGTCGTGCTTCACTTCGCGCTCGATTTCGTCGATGCGCGCGATGTCGAATTGCGCCGGCGAACCTTTTTCCCAGACCGCCTCCGCCGCGGATTTGGGAATAACCCCGAGGTCCGCCAGCGCGTCAGCCGCATGGGCCTCGATTTCGAACCAGATGCGGTACTTCTCTTCCGCCGACCAGATCGCCGTCATCTCAGGCCGGGCGTAACGAGGAATCATCGCGCTTCCCTGCAAAAGACGTGAGTATCCCTACAGATTGGCGGCGTCCAGCTGCAAAATTCCGACGCTTGGCCGCCGGGCGCACACCGATCAATGGCGCGGTCCGAACTGCGTCACCCCCGGCGCCAGCCAGAGCTCAAAATGTCCCGGCGTCAACCAACTCACGTTGCGAAAAGCATTCGACATATCGCGCACCTGAAGGCCCGGCAGCCCTTTCGCCAGAGCGGCCTGGAGCGACGCAACGGTGCCGCGGTCCTCCGTCTTGAAATAGCGCAGCTGGTTCCCCGACGGCCCGTCCTTCACCAGTTCGAGCGGGTGGACGTCGATCGGGCGTCCCTGCCAGCTCACGCCCTTCAGCCATTCGAGATTGTCTTGGACAAGCTTCTTCTGGGCTTCGCTACGAACCTGAATCCACAGCTGCGCCGACGGCACCTGCGGCGAGACAAGCTCCCTGTACGCGCTGTTCGAGGCATTGACATTCTGCTGGATGATCGCCTTGACCCGCGGATTTATCATCATGCCCTGCAGCAGCAGGAGCGACGCGATGCCCAGCAATTTCCCGACAATCATTGTCCGCAAATCTGCCTCCCCAGATCGGTGAAAATGGACGCGATCTGATCGTTGACGACCTTGAGCGCCGCCACGTCTTCCGTCCGTTGGCTCTTCTTTGATTCGATCACGTCCCGAAACGACGGCGGAATATCCGCCGCGACCGGCATCTCAAGATCGGTGTCGAGCGCCTGAACGGACTTTTCGAGATCGCGCGAACGGATCTGCAGCTGCGTCAGCTTCATGTAGTTGTCGAGCTCGCATTTCAGCACGCCGATCTGCTTGGTAAGATCAATTTTGGTGGGAAACTGGTTCTCGATCCAAAAGAAGCCGCCAAGAAAAAACACCACGAGGGTGATGACTTCTTTGTATTGATTCAGCTTGTCCAGCATGCAGCCGCCCCGCAGTCAGGCTGCAGACAAGCCCCGGTGGGCTTGAACCAGCCCCAGTCCTTCGCACGGAGAATTATACTTTATCCGGAAGGTCCACAAGTACAGCGAGGCCCTGCGAATCCCTGCACCGGCGAACCGCAGACCTACATTAACCCCAGCGCCTTGAAGCTGGCGTGGCCACCGCGCCCTATGACAAGATGGTCGTGCACGGCGACTCGCAGCGCCTTCGCCGCGGAGACGATCTCGCGCGTCATTTCGATGTCGGCGCGCGACGGCGTTGGATCGCCGCTCGGATGGTTGTGAACCAGAATAATTGCGGAGGCTGAGAGCTCCAGCGCGCGCTTGACGATCTCGCGCGGATAGACCGGCGTGTGATCCACTGTGCCCCGCCCCTGCACCTCGTCGGCGATCAGGGCATTCTTGCGGTCGAGGAACAG
>DASXGS010000459.1:0-2780 GCA_036488975.1 Rhizomicrobium sp.
TGACCTGCTCGACACCTGTGCCGGTGACGGAGGTCGCGATGGTGGCGGGCAATGGCCGCGGCGTTTCCAGCAATCCCAGCAGCGGCAGGATCACCCAGAAATAGGCGAAGTAGTACGCGGTGCCGAGCCGCGCGAATGGCAGCAGCGGAATTCCGGTGCCGGGGAACACGGCGTCGGGCCGGTGTGCACCGAGATAACCCAGCAGGATGCAGTCGACCACCAGTGCCCAGAAGAACTGCTTCGCCAGCGGCCGGAAGCGCATGGAGCGTACCGGCGACGTATCGAGCCACGGCACGAACACCAGCGTCGCCAGTGCGCCGAACAGCACGATCACCCCGATCAGCTTCTGCGGGATCGAGCGCAGCATCGCGTAGAACGGCAGCAGGTACCATTCCGGCACGATTTCCGGCGGCGTCACCAGCGGATTGGCGGGCACATAATTGTCTGGCTCGACCAGCGAATTCGGCAGGTAGAACACGACGATCGCGAGCAGGATGACGAACAGGCAGAGATAGAACGCGTCTTTCACCGTGTAATATGGATGGAACGGCACCGTGTCCTGCGGCCCTCGCACGTCGATCCCGAGCGGGTTGTTGTTGCCGGGCACGTGCAGCGCCCAGATGTGCAGCACCACCACGCCCGCGATCACAAACGGCAGCAGGTAGTGCAGCGAGAAGAAGCGGTTGAGCGTGGGATCGCCCACGGCAAAGCCGCCCCACAGCCACTGTGTGATGGCGGTGCCGACATGCGGCAGGATCTGGTCAATCGAGGTGAAGAGGTTGGTGATGACGGTGGCCGCCCAGAACGACATCTGGCCCCACGGCAGCACGTAGCCCAGGAACGCGGTGGCGATCATCAGCACATAGATGATGACGCCCAGAATCCACAGTACCTCGCGGGGCGCCTTGTACGAGCCGTAGTAGAGTCCGCGGAAAATATGGACGTAGACGGCGAGGAAGAAGAACGACGCGCCGTTGGCATGCAGGTAGCGCAGCAGCCAACCGTAGTTCACGTCGCGCATGATGTTTTCGACGGAATCGAAAGCCCTGTCGGCCGCCGGCACATAGTGCATCGCCAGCACGATGCCGGTGACGATCTGGATGGCCAGCATGAAGGTGAGAACGGCGCCGAATGAGTACCAGAAATTCAGGTTCCGCGGCGTCGGGAACGTCATCATTGTGTCGTTCGCGAGCCGCAGTATCGGCAAGCGCGCGTCGAGCCACCGGGTGAAGCCTGTTTTCGGAACGTAGGTCGAGTGTCCGGCCATGTTTCGCTCCGTCAACCGATCTTGATCTTGGTGGGGCTCAGATAGGCGTACGGCGGAATGTACATGTTCTCCGGCGCCGGCCCTTTCCGGATGCGGCCAGCGGTGTCGTATTGCGACCCATGGCAGGGGCAGAGATAGCCGCCGTAGTCGCCTTGGTGATCGAGCGGGATGCAGCCCAGATGCGTGCAGATGCCGATCATGACCAGCCATTCCGGCTTGAACATGCGGTCCTGGTCCGTTGCCGGCGCACTATCCGGAAGATTGGCATTGCGGGCGAGCTGGTCCGGCAAGCTGGAGACAGGCACCGCGCGTGCCTCGGCAATTTCCTTCGCCGTGCGGTGGCGTACGAACACGGGCTTGCCGCGCCACATCACGGTGACCTGCTGGCCTTCCTGCACCGGTGAAAGATCGAACTCGATGGACGACAGCGCCAGCACGGAAGCCGAAGGGTTCATCTGGTCGATGATCGGCCAAGCCAGTGCCGCCAGTCCGACGCCGCCTGCGGCCGCCGCAGCGATGTGAATGAAATCACGGCGGGTCGGCTCGTCAGCTGTGGTGGTAGCCAAGGAAATCACCTTTGGATCAGGCGCTCCGGGGTGCGGAGGCGAAGCGGCGCAGCCCCCGGAAAAAATCCTGCGCAAGCCCGATTTGCGGGCGCAAAATAGTGGCTGGGGCATGGGGGGTCGTCGCGGCACGATGCCGCAGAAATTCCCGGTATTTCGGGACCTTGCGGTATCCGGCCCTGGAATGATCGAACAGGGTTGTCGCCCGAGCGCACCCAATGCAGAAAGCACCCATGCGCTCACTCGGCGACGTTCTCTACAATTTCCACTGGATCGTGCGGGGGGAAGCGGCGCGCTCGGCACAGGCCTGGGCGGGATTTCTGGGACCATTCTTGCGAGCCCATGACATCGCGTCGGTGATCAATTTGCGCGGCGCCAATCCCCGCTGGCGGTGGTGGCACTACGAAAGAAGCGTGTGCGCCAACCTCGGTGTGCAGCATTGCGACGTGAAGGTGAACTCACGCAACCTTCCCACGCGCGAACTGCTGCTGGGCATGCTCGACGCCTTCGATGCGGCAAAGCGGCCGTTCCTGATAAAGTGTTCCGGCGGTCAGGACCGCACCAGCTTCTCCGCCGCACTGTATCTGTTGCATATGCAGGGGCTTGAGGCGCGCGACGCAGCAGAGGGGCAATTCGCCCGCTGGCCTTATCTGCACCTGCCACGCCGGCAACAACGCTGGCTGAAATTGTTTCTGCCATATCTCGAAGAGCAGATCGGAAGGCGCAGCCTGCGCGCCTGGCTGGTGGAAGAGTACAGGCCGGAGAATTTCAAGGCATGGCTTGAGGCGGAGGGCTTCGGGGATTCGTTTCGCACCATTCAGAAGCCGATCCATGCACGGCGCGCGGCTTGAGATCGCGCCCGACGTGACGCTCTGGCGCGGTGCGCTGGAGCGCGACACGCAGCGCGAACTTGTCGCCGATGTGTTTGCACGTGTCGGGCGTGCGCCGTT
>DASXGS010000008.1:0-7445 GCA_036488975.1 Rhizomicrobium sp.
TAAAGCGTCTGCTGGGCTCGCACGTGAGCCAGAAGGGTTCGCTGGTGGCGCCGGATCGGCTGCGCTTCGACTTTTCGCATCCGAAGGCGCTCACGCACGACGAAATCGAGCGCATCGAAAGCGAGGTGAACGCCGTCATCCGCCAGAATACAGATGTGTCCACCCGGTTGATGGCGACCGACAAGGCCATCGAAGCCGGCGCCGAAGCGTTGTTTGGCGAGAAGTATGGCGACGAAGTGCGCGTGCTGACCATGGGCGAGGACCATGCACACGACCACGCCTATTCGGTCGAGCTCTGCGGCGGCACGCATGTGCGGCGGCTTGGGGATATCGGCCTTTTCACCATTCTCTCGGAAAGCGCGGTGGCCGCCGGTGTGCGCCGCATCGAGGCGCTTACCAGCGAGGGTGCACGGCGCTATCTGGCGGACCAGGCGGATATCGCGCGGCAAGCCGCGTCCGCCCTCAAGGCGAGCGTTTCCGATTTGCCGGCGCGCGTCGCGCAGCTTGCCGAAGATCGTCGCAAGTTGGAACGCGAATTGGCGGAAGCGAAGAGGGCGCTGGCGCTCGCCGGCCCCGCGCGCCGGAACGACACAGATTTGGTCAAGACCGTGGCCGGCGTGAAAATCATGATGCGTGTGCTGGATGGCGTGGGCGCAAAGGATCTCAAGAGCCTCGCCGACGAAGCGAAGGCGCAATTGCGCTCCGGCGTCGTCGCATTGCTCTCGACAGCCGACGGCAAGGCCTCGCTCGTGGTCGGCGTCACCGACGACCTCACCAAGCGCATCGATGCCGTTGAGCTCGTTCGCGCGGGCGCGGAAGCGCTCGGCGGCAAAGGCGGCGGTGGACGGCCGGACCTTGCGCAGGCAGGTGGCCCCGATGTGACGCGTGCAGCCGAAGCGCTATCGCGCGTCGAGCAACGGCTCGCCAGCCTAGAAACCACGGCCTGACGCCATGGCGCGCGCCGAGCGCAATCGTCAGAAGAACCGGCACCAGCAGGCGCCCGTACGCGATACCCTGCGCCGCCGGCTGTACCGCGTGCTGGAAGCGGGCCACATTCTCAACTGGCAGGTGCTGCTGTTCGAGGCCTTTCTGATCACGCTCATTATCGCCAACGTCATCGCGGTGACGCTGGACACGGTGAAAGGGATCGGTACCGAGTACGCCACCTACTTCTACTGGTTCGAGACGGTTTCCGTCGTCATTTTTGCCATCGAATATTCGTTACGCCTGTGGGTCTCGATCGAAGACCCGCGCTATGGCGCGCGCGGCGCGGTCTGGGGTCGTGTCCGCTATGCGCTGAGCCCCGTTATGGTGATCGATTTCCTCTCGTTCGCACCGAGCATCGTGGGCATCTTCGTTCCCAGCGCGCTGGACCTGCGGGTGCTTCGACTGTTCCGCCTGCTGCGGCTAATGAAGATCGCGCGTTACTCGCCGGCGCTCAGTACTCTGATCGAGGTCATCAAGTCTGAGCGGCGGGCGCTTCTTGGCACCCTTCTGCTCATCATCTGCATCACGGTGATCTCAGCATATCTGATGTATGTGATCGAAGGATCGATTCAGCCGGACAAATTCGGCACACTGCCGACATCCCTGTATTGGGCGGTGACCACCCTGACCACCACCGGTTACGGTGACATCACACCCGTCACTGCGCTCGGCCGTATCGTCGCTGGCGTGACGATGATGCTGGGTCTTGCGATGTTCGCGCTTCCGGTCGGCATCGTGGCCACCAATTTCGTCACGGAGATTCATCGCCGCGATTTCGTTGTCACCTGGAGCATGATATCGCATCTGCCGCTGTTCGAAGGGTTCAGTGCAGGAGCGATCAGCGACGTCATGAACGTGCTGCGTTCGCGCATGGTGCGCGAGCACGCGCAGCTCACGATGATGGGCGAACCAGGCGTGGAAATGTTCTTCATCATTTCCGGCGTGGCACGAGCGGAATACGAGCGCGACGCTGTCAACCTGGGAACGGGGGATTTCTTCGGCGAATCGGCGGTGCTATCCGGCAGTCCCTATGACTGTACCGTGGTGGCGCGCTCTTCCATGCGGCTGCTCACGCTGTCGGTGGCCGACTTCCAGCAGCTCACCCGAAAGCACGCCAAGCTGAAGAAGCGGTTCGAAGTCGTAAGCGCGCGCAAGGGCCATCGACTGGATGCCCGCGCGCGTCGGCAGGACCGCGCGGCCGAGCCGGAATATATCGACGCGGACGAACTCGCCGTCGAAGCACCCGCCGACCTTGAGTAAGCCCGAGCGAGCCCTAACTTTTGCAGAACACGCAGATCTTGTTGCCGACAGGATCGCGCAGATAAGCGCCATACCAGCTTTGTTTGTCCGGCGGCCGATAACCCGGCGCGCCTTCGTCTGAGCCGCCGCTCTCGAGTCCCGCCGCATGCGCGGCGCGCACAGCGTCCTGCGAAGGCGCGGTGAACGCTATCATGATGCCGTTGCCGAATGTGGCCGGCTTGCCGTCGAAAGGCGGGCAGACATAGACGCTGTGGCTGTCGCTGCCTTTCGGGCCATAGCCGACCCAGCCGCCGTCGTCGAACTTCCGCTCGTTCCCGATCGCGGCCATCACCGCATCGTAGAATTTCCCCGATTTTGCGCCATCGTTCGCGCCGATTGTGACATATCCGATCACCGAATCCTCCAGAAGATTGGCTACGGAAGCTGGTGAACCCGCGTGCTCAAATCAACAATGCGCACGCAAGAGGTGATTGCGCGCGGTGCATGGACGAGAGACCTCAGGTTTGGGTCGCCGCGGCGATAATCTCGGCGGCCTCGCGCAACACGGCGAGTTGGTTCGGCGGCAGTCCGGAGAGGGCGGCGCTCAGGCGCGCCAGTCTGCGCTTGCGGCCGGCCTCCATCAGCCGGCGGCCTTTGTCCGTCGCCGAAATGCGGATCGATCGGCGATCGACTGGCGCGCGAACCGCCAGTCCCTTTCGCTCCATCTCTGCCACCAACTGCGACATGGTCGGCGGCTTCACCTGCTCCGCGGCAGCCAGCGCAGCAAGGCTCTGTGGTCCTGCGAACGCCAGTACGGAAAGCGCGGAGAGTTGGGCAGGCGAGATGCCCGCGGCGGCATCTTCCTTGCGCACGAAGCGCAACAGACGGATGGCGGCGCCATGAATGCGGTCGGCTGTTTCTTCGGCCTTGCGGGAAGCAGCCACTTGACTCGCCCTCTTCATCAGTTAGGATTCCTAACAGTGTGTCGACCTAATCTATGGGGAGGATGCCTGTATGGGAAGCGATTTGAGCCTAGCGAGCCGCAAGCTGGTGCAGGTGGGGCTGACCTGCCGCGACCTCGATCGCGCGCGCACCTTCTACCGCGATACACTGGGGCTGCCCCTGCTCTTCGAGGCCGGCAACATGCTCTTCTTCCAACTGGAGGGCCTGCGGCTCATGGTCGGGCTGGAGCACAAGCCCGAACAGGCGATCGGCGGGTCTCTGATCTATTTCGATGCGCCCGACATGCCCGGGCTAGGCGCAGCGCTGGAGGCCAGAGGCGTGAGATTTATCGGACCTGCCGTCACCGTTCAGCGGACGCAAACGCATGAATTGCAGTTGCGGGAATTTCTTGATCCGGACGGCAATGCGCTCGCCCTGATGGGCATGGTGCCGAAGGCAGCCTGAAGGAACTACGCCCGCATCCAGTCGTCCGGCAACGACACCCAGGCGCAGCGGGTAGAATCCTGGGCGGAGAAGTTCGGCGCCGGCAACGGGTCGTCGGCAAAGCAGCCGCCGGCAATGCCGGTCTGGTCGGGCAGAAAGCCAAAGGATTTCCAGAACAATGTGGCGCCGCATCGGGCACAGAAATAGCGGTCGTAGCCGGTGTCGCCGCTCTTCGCGTACATCCTCAGATCGCCGGTCTTCGCCACGACCTGCGTATCCAGGAAATAGGCTGACCAGCCGAATGCGCTGCCCGTGCGCTTCTTGCAACTGGAGCAATGGCAGATGGCGTTTAGCGTCGGCTCGCCGCGTACGTCGACCGAACACGCCCCGCAACAACAGCGCGCCGTGCGAGTCGCCCCTCCACTCACCCAAGCGCCTTCTGCAGATTCTCATCCACCTTGTCGAGAAAGCCTTCGGTGGTGAGCCAGCGTTGGTCAGGGCCCACCAGAATGGCCAGATCCTTCGTCATGTAGCCGCTCTCCACCGTGGCGATGCAGACCCGCTCCAGCGTGTGCGCGAAATTCGCCAGCGCCTCGTTGGCGTCCAGCTTGGCGCGGTGCGCCAGTCCGCGCGTCCACGCGAAAATCGAGGCGATGGAATTGGTGGAAGTGGATTCGCCGCGCTGATGCTGGCGGTAGTGCCGCGTCACGGTGCCATGCGCGGCTTCGGCTTCCACGGTCTCGCCGTCCGGCGTCAGCAGCACGCTGGTCATTAGTCCCAGCGACCCGAAACCCTGCGCAACGGAATCCGACTGCACGTCGCCGTCGTAGTTCTTGCACGCCCACACGTAGCCGCCGCTCCATTTGAGCGCCGCCGCTACCATGTCGTCGATTAGCCGGTGCTCGTAGGTGAGCCCCTTCGCCTTGTATTGGTCGGCGAACTCGCTCGCGAACACCTCCGCAAAGATGTCCTTGAAGCGGCCGTCATAGGCCTTGAGGATCGTGTTTTTGGTCGAGAGATAAAGCGGATAGCCGCGCTGCAGCGCGTAGTTCATCGAGGCGCGCGCGAAATCGCGGATCGAATTGTCGAGATTGTACATCGCCAGCGTCACGCCCGATGCCGGAAAGTCGAACACGTCGTGCTCGATCACCTGTCCGTCGTCGCCGGTGAACACCATCTTCAGCTTGCCCTTGCCCGGCACGCGAAAATCGGTGGCGCGGTACTGGTCGCCATAGGCATGGCGCCCGATAATGATCGGATGCGTCCAGCCCGGCACCAGCCGCGGCACATTCTTGCAAATGATGGGCTCGCGAAAAATGGTGCCGCCGAGAATGTTGCGGATGGTGCCGTTGGGCGACTTCCACATTTTCTTCAGGCCGAATTCCTTCACCCGTGCTTCGTCGGGCGTGATGGTGGCGCACTTCACGCCCACGCCGACGCGCCGGATCGCTTCCGCCGCATCGATGGTCACCTGGTCGTCGGTGGCATCGCGGTGCTCCATCCCGAGGTCGTAATATTCGAGTTCGACGTCCAGGTAGGGCAGGATCAGCTTCGTCTTGATGAGCTCCCAGATAACCCGGGTCATCTCGTCGCCGTCGAGCTCGACGACCGGATTCTGCACCCTGATCTTGTTCATTCAGGCCTCGGAATACTGAGCGTCGCGGGGTATAGCGACGCGGTCCGGACCCGTCAAAGAGACCGAT
The DNA here is from genome assembly GCA_036488975.1 of Rhizomicrobium sp. GTDB lineage: Bacteria > Pseudomonadota > Alphaproteobacteria > Micropepsales > Micropepsaceae > Rhizomicrobium. Next base: position 5,316 of record DASXGS010000008.1, read on the forward strand.
GCCACCACCTTCCATCATCCTCTCCCATCCGCAACTCGGCGAGAATATCGGCGCCGCGGCGCGGGCGATGGCGAACTTCGGGCTGTCCGATTTGCGCCTCGTGAAGCCGCGCCACGGCTGGCCCGACGCGAAAGCCACTGCCATGGCGGCGGGCGCGGGGAATGTGGTGGAAGACGCGCGCGTGTTCGCCACGTTGCGCGAAGCCCTTGCCGATCTGAATCTCGTCTACGCCACCACGGCGCGTGAGCGCGGCATCACCAAGGAGGTGCTCACGCCCGCTGAGGCGGCGCGGCGCTTGCGTGCGGCGGCGGCGCGTGGTGAGAAAACGGCTATCCTGTTCGGCAACGAACGCGCCGGTCTCGACAACGACGAAGTTTCGCTCGCCGATGCGGTGATCACCATTCCTACCGCGCATTTCGCGTCCATCAATCTGGGGCAGGCGGTGCTGCTCACCGCGTATGAATGGTTCGGCGCCGCCGACAACACGCCGGCCGTCCGCATGGAACACGGTCCCATCCACCGAAAGCCCACGCGCCAGGAGCTGATCGACCTGTTCGATCATCTGGAGCGCGAACTGGAGGCGAGCGGCTTTCTCTTCCCGCCCGAGAAGCACGACGCCATGACCCGTGCGATCCGCGCCACCGTTCACCGCGCCCGCCTCACCTATCAGGAGGTGCAGACCCTGCGCGGCATGCTCGTGGCGCTGGCAAAAGGCAAACACCGTGCGCGGAAGTAGTGTAAAGGACGCTTGACATCGCGATTCCAGCTCTCTATGTAAAGCATACTTTACAGGAGAGGGCCAATGAGGACAGCTTCCGTTCCCCCGGTGAAATACGCCGGCCGCGACTACATCATCGAAATGGTCATCGTCTCCGCGCTTTATGTCGGCGCGGCGCTCGTCCATCGCCACTGGCTGATTGCTGCGGCCAAGCCCTACGGTCTGAAATTCGCCGCTGCAGTGATTCCGGCACTTCCGATCTGGGCGCTCTTCTGGGTGGTGTGGCGCTACTACCGGCGCATCGACGAGTTTGAGAAGAAGCGCTTTCTGGAGACGCTTGCCATCTCGTTCGGCATCGGCTCCAGCCTGGTTTGCACGTACGCCTTCCTTGCGGACGCGGGCATTCCGGAATTGGGGATTACCTGGGCGTGGCCCACGCTTGCCGTCACTTGGGCGATAGCGGGCGGCATCATGCACTTCGTGCGCCGTTGATGAAGAACAGTCTTCCCGAAAGGCGGGCCGCGCGTGGCATGACGCAGGGGGACCTCGCCGATGCGCTGAACGTCTCGCGCCAGACTATCAATGCCATCGAAACCGGGCGCTACGACCCAAGCCTGCCGCTCGCGTTTGCGATGGCGAGGTTCTTCAGGTGCAGCATCGAGGATATTTTTGTCGGCAAATAGGCGCCGTTTGCCCGACTCGCAATCCTTGGCGGAAGACCTTATATCCCCGCCCGGGAGCCGGTGGTGGACGAAGCGCTCGCCAACCCGGTCAGGTCCGGAAGGAAGCAGCCGTAACGAATCCGCTTCGGGTCGCCGCCGTCTCTCATTTCCTCTTACAAGCCGCGTTAAAAGAACGCGCGCACGCGCGCCGTCCGGCTTGCTATAATCGTGGACGATGGAAGAACGCGAAACCACTTCATTGGGCCTTGGTCTGGACGAGCGGGCGCCAGCCGCGCGCGGGGCCGAGGCCTACCGCGTGCTCGCGCGCAAATACCGCCCGCAGGATTTCACCGGCCTGATCGGGCAGGAGGCGCTTGTCCGCACGCTCTCGAACGCCTTCGCCACCGGCCGCATCGCCCATGCCTTCATGCTCACCGGGGTTCGGGGCGTGGGAAAGACGACCACGGCGCGCATCATCGCCCGCGCGCTCAACTGCATCGGTCCCGACGGCACGCGGAAGGACCCAACCATCCATCCCTGCGGCGTGTGCGAGCCCTGCGTGGCCATCGCCGAATCCCGCCATGTCGATGTGCAGGAGATGGACGCCGCATCGCGCACGGGGATCGACGATGTGCGCGAGATCATCGAAGGCGTGCGCTATGCGCCGGCATCCGCGCGTTACAAGATCTACATCATCGACGAAGTGCACATGCTGTCGAAGCAGGCGTTCAACGGTCTGCTGAAAACGCT
>DASXGS010000270.1:0-5037 GCA_036488975.1 Rhizomicrobium sp.
CCGGTATTCGAGCGAAGTGAGCTTCACCGGATTGCCGTTGAGCGTGACGCGCGACGAGCGCGTGTCGATGCGCAAGGGGCCGATCTCGATTTCAGACGTGGCGATGCCGGCGGCGCGGCGCAGCAGCGCGCGCACGCGGGCAAGCAGTTCCTCGGTGTAAAATGGCTTGGCGAGGTAGTCGTCGGCGCCGGCATCGAACCCGGCCACCTTGTCGCTCCAGCGATCGCGGGCGGTGAGGATCAGCACCGGCATCTTCTTGCCGGCCTTGCGCCAGGCTTCCAGCACGCGCACGCCATCCATCTTCGGCAGGCCGAGGTCGAGGATCACCACATCGTAGGGCTCGGTGTCGCCGAGGAAATGGCCCTCCTCGCCGTCGCTGGCGCTATCGACCACATAGCCGGCATCGCCCAGCGCCGTTTTCAGCAGACGCTGCAGATCCTGATCGTCTTCCACCAGCAGCACGCGCATTACCTGTGTCCTCCATGCCCGCCACCGCCGCCATGCCCGCCCTGGAATCCACCGAGGCCGAAATGCCCCCCACCGCGATGCCAGCCGCCACCCCAGCCGCCGGGGCGCCCGCGGAAATACCGGGGCGGCGGGCCTTCCGGCATACCGGGCGGCCGCTGGTAAAAGCCCCGCGGATAAGGCCCGAAGCCGCCCCAGCCATGGTTGACGCCCAGCACATGGCCGGTGCGGGCGTCGGTATCGAGCCAGATGACCCGGCCGTCCGGCGTCAGCCATTTGATGCGATAATGCTGCCGGCCGGTGGGATCGGCAAACGGGCCATCGACATCGGAAAACGTCCCGGGATGAGCGCTGCGGATATGCGGCAGGATACGATCGAGCGGCACCGGTGCGCCGGGGCCGTAAGGGACGAGCCGCCCCTGTGCCGCCGCGGGACAGACGGCCAGCAAAAGGGCCGACAGCGCGCACATGAACAGTCGCCGGAACATGCCGATTTCCTAACGCCGAAGCGATGAACCCCGGATGAATGCGCCGTCCAGAGTCGGTTCAGCGCTGCCGCACCATATTCGCGCACAGGCTGATGGCTCCAACACGAAAGTTCGGCGTTGTTGCCAGCGAAACCGAAAAGATCGCCGAGCATGCGCAAACACCTTTTGACCGCCACCGCCATTGCAACGGCGTTAACCGCAGGCGCCGCCGCGTCCGCAGACGAATATCGCGTTCCGACGCACGCCATGGCGCTGCTGACAAGCACGCGCATCAGCGAAATCGTGCATGCGCAGCATGTGCGCTCGGTCGGCGATCCCTATCTTTATAACGGGCGTTATCTGATGCGCTGCTACGACCGGTCCGGACAGCTCGGCTACTGCACGGTCGATCCGTATTCCGGAGCATTCCTGGGGGTGCATGTGACGCTTTGACGATCTTGAGGCGGGCGTGAGTTCTCGCGGCAAGCCCCTCCACGCGAGAGCCTGCGTACGCCATCAAGCGAGAGGCCCGCGACGGCAAACCCGCCGCGGGCTTTTCTTTTCGTGAGCGGCAATCGATTTCCGATTGCCACATTGTAGCCGCCGAGATGAATGCGACATAAGGCAGGCATCCAGAGTCCGTTCAGGGCGCGTTTGTCATTCTCCGCGGCATGCCCTCGCTCCAGTGTGGCGCGAGGAAATGAACGAAGGAGATGAACATGAGACTCAAGCAGTTGATTGCAGGCGCCGCGGCAGCCTTCGCACTGGCCGCGACGACCGCATCCGATGCGGCCACGGTTGTGATTCACAAGCCGCATCGCACGATCGTCGAGCGGCATGTGCCGGCGCGCTTCATCGCGCGGGATCGTGCGGTCGAAGTCGTGCGCGCGCGCGGCATCCGCGTGGTCGGCACGCCCTACATGTACCGCGGTTATTATGTCGTGCGCTGCCGCGACCGGTTCGACCGGCTGGCGTTCTGCCGCATTCATCCGCGCACCGGCGCGTTCCTCGGCATCAACGTCAGGCTCTGACGCAAGCTGAAAGCCCGCGCGCTTCGCGGCATGCCCCTCCACGCGAAGCGCTCTGGCTGACAAGAACCCGCGGGAGTTCGCTCCCGCGGGTTTTTTGTTTTTGCAGGGAAACATCGCGTCGACGTTCATCTGTCGTCTGCGTCCTAACCTTGGCATCCCAGTCCAAGACCCACCTCCGCCCGAAAGCTAAGCTTGCCGGCCGTAGAGTTACCCGGAGTAGCCGCATGTCGCATTTGTTCGGCCAGACCGCCCTTCGAACGCCAGGATCGGGAAAGCGCCAAAATCTCTTCGGCAGAATACGAACGGCTACGCTCGCCGCAACCGCAGCGGCGACAATCCTGCCGCTCCTGTCGGGGAGCGCACTGGCCGCAGCAAGGCTGCGAACGCTGCACACATTCTGCCCCAATCAGGCATGCGCGGCGGGTGAGGCTAACGTGCCACTCGGCGGGTTGGCGCGCGATGGTTCCGGCAATCTGTACGGCACGACGGAGTTGGGCGGCGCCTACAATCACGGCGTGGTTTTCGAGCTCGTCTTCACCGGCAGGAAATACAAATACAGGATCCTTCACAGCTTCTGCGCTTCGTCGGGCTGTCCGGACGGCGATTCGCCCGATGCGACTCTCACGCTCGATGTGAACGGCAATGTATACGGCACCACACTTCACGGCGGAAACGCGAACAACGGCGGCGTAGCGTTCGAGCTCGTGGCCAGCCGCCGCTACCGCCTGCAAGTCCTGCACGCATTCTGCTCGCTGTCCGGATGTGCGGATGGTGCCAGTCCGCAGGCCCCATTGAGCTACGCAGCCGAGGCAACTGGCGCGCTCTATGACGGAACCTCAACGCTGTACGGCGAAGCGGCTGCTGGAGGCGACACCAGCAACGGCATTGCCTTCCAGCTCACCTACATTGCCGGCAAGCCGCAGCGGAAATGGGGCCTGCTACACAGCTTCACTGGTGCCGACGGAGAGAATCCGTGGTACGGCCTGACACCCGACGCGAATGGAAACCTGTATGGCGTCGCGGCTTTCGGCGGCGCGAGTGCGGATTCTGCCGGCACGGCTTTCGAGTTTTCTCCCAACGCAAAGGGCTTCAAGTTTACACTGCTCTACAGTTTCGGCTCGCAGGCCAACGACGCAGATGGCTTCGAACCCAATGGCGCGTTGGCGATCGATGGTCAGGGCCGCCTTGTCGGCGTCACCTTTGGCGGTGGCGCCGGCGGGCAGGGCGCGCTCTATCGCATCGTGCCCAACGGCACGAATTCACAGGAGAGCGTGCTCTACAGCTTTTGCGCGAACGGCACTTGCACGGACGGGCAGTGGCCGTCCGGCGGCGTTGCGATCAGCGGCGGTACCATTTTCGGCACGGCGCAGCGTGGTGGGACGGCCTGCACGGAATTCGGCGGCGGGGGATGCGGGACCCTGTTCGAGTTCGGCAAGAAGTATCCCTATTTCCGCGTGCTGCATGACTTCTGCACCGCAACGCAATGCGCCGACGGCTCCGCGCCGGCGGGCACGCTCATTCTGGACAGCGCGGGAAACGTGTATGGCGTGACTGCCGGAGGAGGTTCGGGCAACCCCTACAATGAAGGCACAGTCTATAAATTGATCCCCTGACGCCAACACGCGGGTGCTGCAGCGGAGCGAACGCCGCTCGGCCGTCAAATCAGATGGCGGTTGCGGATGTCCGATGGCGTGACGCCGTAACGCGCGCGGAAGCTGCGATTGAACCAGGAGATATCGCCGAAGCCGCAGGCAAAGGCGATACCGCCGATCGTCTGGTTCTTCGAAGAAGCGGCGCCCAGCAATGTATGTGCGTGCGACAGCCGCCGCGCCAGCAGGAACTCGGAAAAGCTGGTGCCCTCGCGCTCGAACAGCCTCTGCACCGAACGCGGCGACACACCGAGCGGAGCGGCGATGCTTTCCAGCGAGAGCGTGGCACTGTCGATCCGCCGGTCGATTTGCGCTTTCACCGCGCGGAACCGGATCTCGTGCAGGCTGCGCTCGCCCGCCAACATGCGTCCATCGCCATTGGCTCCGAAGGCAAGCGCGGCCAGATCGTAGATGTGTCGCGTGACAAGGGCGCGGGCTTCCGCAGATTCCAGCGGCTCGGATTCATCGAGCAGGCGCACATAGCGGACGAGCAGCCGCAGGTGCTCGTTGCTTGCGGGGATCTTCCGCCCGAGGATGTCGTGCAGGTTGCGGGCGAGCGGCGCGACCGCATCGTGCTTCAGGCGTAGGCACAGCAGCTCGACGCGCCCGGTCCAGCCGCAATCGCCGGTCTCCAAGCACCCCATGAGATAGGCATCGCCGGGCGAAAGGATGATCTCGTCGCCGCGCCGCGATGCGGCCATGTGGCCGGAAAGATTCACAAGAAGGAACAGATCGTCGTTGTCGTTCACGACGTTGGCGCGCGTGCGCCGGTACACCGAACCGCCGAGGGCACCCCATCCGAAGCGCACATCCGGCAACACGCGCAGATAGGCGCCGCCATGAAATGCTCCATCGCCGGTCATTTCAGCGTGGGCATCCAGAAGCCAGCGATTCAGGATCGAGCGCCAGGCCGGAAAGCGATCCGCGTGGGGAACTGCGCTGGCGCGGAAATGGCGGGCTCTGAAATGGTCTGGCGCCGCAAGCATGCGCTACTCCCCGTCTTACGCCCCGACGCCACGCTGTCACTCTAGTCCAAACTGGCCCCCTTCGTCCAAGACTTCCCTTCAACGCCATTTGTTACAGTTTGACTAAACCCGCGGATTTACTTGGGTGGCGGAGGCGGCGCATATCCGGGGTCTTCGGGGTGCAAGGCAATGTCCGCCAATATCGGGGGGCTTAATTTGAGGGGACGCGTTCCGCGACCATAAGCAGCGTAGTAGGATCGTTGCCGTTTCCACTGCACCGTTTCAGCGTGCGCGCTTAGAAAAACGTCACATGATAAAGCGCATTGACGCTTGCTCAGAGATTACAGTCTCTTCACATGTATCGTATTGCGTGCTAAACGGTCATTGAGCGTGCCGGTGGTGTTTGGGAGGGCGCACGCTTTATTCCTCCCGGCGTTTTTCGGTGAGGAGTTCTTATGCG
>DASXGS010000032.1:0-7294 GCA_036488975.1 Rhizomicrobium sp.
CACCGGACGGCGGCCAAAACGGTCGCTCAAATTTCCGATGAACGGTGCGCAGAGGAACTGCATGCCGGCATAGACGAACGCAATCCACTGCCCCCACCATGCCGCGCCCGCGATGTTCTCGTGCGCGAGTTCGGCGATCAGCTTCGGCCAGACCGGGATGATGATGCCGAAACCGATCGTATCGATCAGCATGCTGATGAAGATGAAGGCGAGCGCCAGCCGGTTTGTCTGTGCCGTCATGTCCTGCTGCCCCGTGCCGCTCTTGTGCACGCTTTGTACAGGTCAGACTTCCGCAGATAAAGTGCGCAGGACGAAATCGGCGCGGGCGGAGACAGAAGCTTTGGGCACAATCACGGGCCGGTAGCCGAAGCGCTCGTAATACTTCAGCAGCACCGGGTATTCGGCGAGGCCATCCTCGAAGGCGTGGCGGCGCTCGGCATCCTGCTCGAAAATTTCCAGCCAGGGCGGCACAAAGAACACCATCGGATGCATCCGGAAGATTCCGGCTGCACGCCGCCAGTGGTGCGGTTCGTCCTCAGGATTGTTCGCACAGTGGCTGAGCGGATCGATATGCGTGCGATCGAAGAACATCGGGCCCGGCGCACCGGCCGCTTCGATCATCCGGTTGAGCGTGCGGGCTATGCACAGTTCGCCGAACAGAACCGGATCGTCATGGAGAATGCTCGGCCGGCCGATCGCCGTCTGCTCCTTGATGATCTGCCGCCCCGGCTCCGCAAAGGTGCGGTACCCGCGGGCCGCCAGCTCCGCCAGCAGCCTCGACTTCCCGCCCCCCGAACACCCGGTGATGGCAACGAAACTGCGGCTGGCGGCCAATGCTTTAGAGGGGTCGTAGTCCGCTTCGCTCATGAGGGCGCTCCAAAGGAAGAAAATGCTTTCGTTTGAGGGGAGGCACGTCTAAAAGACAGGCCTTCCCTGAATGATTGGACGTTCAAGGAAGGCGGGGCTCGCCCCCCGCCCGGAAAGGAAAGTATTATGGCCGCAAGCCCCCCCCTGATGCCGAAGGCAACCGCCGTCTGGCTGATCGATAACACCACCCTCACCTTCGAGCAGATCGCCGAATTCTGCGGCCTGCATCCCCTGGAGGTTAAGGGCATCGCCGACGAGGACGTGGCCAAGGGCATCAAGGGCCAAGACCCGGTGACCTCCGGTCAACTCACCCGCGAGGCGATCGAAGCGGCCGAGAAAGATCCCTCCAAGCGCCTCAAGATGGCAGCGCCCAAGCACAAGATGCCGGCGGTGAAGCTGAAAAAGGCGCCGCGCTATACACCCGTGTCGAAGCGGCAGGACAAGCCGGATGCGGTGTACTGGCTGCTGCGCAATCATCCGGAATTCACCGATGCCGATATCATCAAGCTGGTCGGCACCACGAAAGCGACGATCCAAAAAATCCGCGAGCGCTCGCATTGGAACGCAACCAACATTAAGGCGGTCGATCCGGTGACGCTGGGCCTGTGTTCGCAGCTGGAGCTCGATCTTGCGGTGACGCGCGCCAACCAGCGAAGCGATCGCCAGGAGAAAAAGGCAGTGAAACGGGGCGAGTCCCTCCGGCCGATCGAGGAAACGGTTGGCGATTTCGGCGGCCAACACGAAGATGAATTGTCCGAAGCGGCGGCACGGCAAACAGGTAATCCCGACGAAGGCGAGCCAGCTTCCGACGAATACACTCTCTCTTCCGAACTCGAGCAGGACTGACGTTCGGGCCGTGCCGCGCGGCGTGGTTCTCATGCGCGTTCTCTTTCATGCTTTGGGCGTTGGCGCGTTTGCTTTAGGCGCAATCCTCAGTCTGCTGATGGGATCGACACATGCCGCAGCGGAGGAGCAGCGCGCGCGGGAATTCCAGGAGTGCACGCACTGTCCCGTGATGGTGGGCATTCCCGCCGGGCGCTTTGTCATGGGCAGTCCGGCCGATGAGCCGGGGCGCTTCCAGTCCGAAGGGCGGCAGCACGACGTGCGGGTACCTGCCTTCGCGCTCGGAAAATACATGGTGACGAGCGAGCAGTTCCTCACTTTCCTGCGCGCCACCGGCTATCAGCCGCGGCCCTGCAATCCGATTCTAGGGTTGGGATGGAAATCGCCGGGCAATGGCATCGCATATGTGCCGCACGTGACGGAGCCGCCGCGCTGGCCCGCGGTGTGTCTCGATTGGGACGACGCGCAAGCCTACATCGCCTGGCTCAACAAGGAAGTACGCGGCGAGCGCCGCGCATTGGCCCCGCGCAAATCGGGTCCCTACCGGCTGCCGACCGAAGCGGAATGGGAATATGCCGCGCGCGGCGGTGCCACCACGGCGCGCTGGTGGGGCAACTCCATCGGCACGGGCAACGCCAACTGCAATGGCTGCGGCAGCAAGTGGGACGACCAGGAACTTGCTGAGGTGGATGCCTTCGCGCCGAATCCATTCGGACTTTACGGCATGCTCGGCAACGCGTGGGAGTGGACGGCCGATTGCTGGCATGTGAGCTATGTCGGCGCACCGGCGGATGGTAGCGCTTGGACAGAGCCCGGTTGCGGCAAGCATGTGCTGCGCGGCGGCTCATGGGATAACGTGCCGTTGTTCGTGCGCTCCGCGGCCCGCAGCCCCGGCGCGAAAGACGGGGGAGAATACGATTACTCGAGTCTCGCCGGCTTTCGCGTTGCGCGTGATCTGCCGTAGCGCAAGCTAGTATCCGCTTGCGCCGCCCGAGGCGTGTTGTTGCACCCGCTCGCCGCGCGTCGCCCCGCCCGACGTACGTTGCTCGGCGCTTTCGCCGCGCGTCGCCCCACCGGAGGCCTCGTGGACACTTCCCGGCCCGCGTGCCGCGCCGCCAGACTCATCTTCCCGCTCTTCGCGGGGCGCCTGTCGCTCCTCTTCGCGTGCACTGTAGCGGTCCCGGTCCCGTTCGGCGTAACGATCCTCTCGCTCGGCCCGCTCGCCCATGTGTATGGTATGGCCTTCGTGCCAGCGGAGAAATGCCTCGCGGTCGCGGAACACGAACCCGTCGTGGACATACACCTCCGGTCCGAACATGTTCGACAAGAACCGATAGCAGTGGCGGGGTGCCGGCAGGTGCCGCTGCACAAAGTACCGGCACGGCCGCGCCTCCTCGCCACGGGGAGGAGTGCTGCGAGCCACCTCCTGCCGGGCAATGGAAGGCGAAGCGACGAGAGCCGCACTCCCGGCCATGACGGCGCCGAGCGCGAATTTCAAAAGGGCGTTCATGTTGTTCTTCTCCCTGGCATTGTCCGGCGACCCAGCCCGAAGAAATGATCGGCAGTCACGACTGAACCGGTGGTGAACAACTCATTCAGCCGAGCCACTCATTGCTGCGTTTCCCGTGGGTTGAGCAGGAGCGTGAGCTCAAACTTATCGGCGTATCGGCCATCCGGCAGCGTGAGCGGGGAGGAAAGGAGCACCGCGTTCTTCGCGCTCAGTGCGATCTCATGATAGATTTGATCAGTGCGGAAGCGCTGCTGATCCACCACTTCCGCCTTCAGCACCTCGCCCCGGCGCGTGAGCTCCACCCGAATGGGAATGCTGAAATTGCGTCCGCCCAGCATGCCGAGATCGAGACTCCATCGGCGCAACACCTGGGCGCGCACCAGATCGCGCACGCCATAGGCGCCGATTTGCCCTTCGCCCACCCCGTCTTCGCCGGGCTCGGTAGCAGCGAAGTTACGCGCCGAAGGAAGGCCGCCCGACTGCGGCTGGGCGAGCTTCGAAAGATTCTCGAGTTTCGCCTCCATCTCGTCTTTCGGCGTCACCTCCTTCGCGATGCCCACATGCGTTGGGGTGCGCACGGACGCTTCGCGGCGGGTGACGGTTGGCGTCGGCGCTTTGACCGGCGCCGCATTCTCGCCCGCGTGCGGCGCGTTGGACTCTCCGCCTGACGTGACGATGGTGATCGGCACGAAATGCGACAGGTCCGCACCCGGCTGGGCGCTCGGCTGCAGCAAGAGAAACAACAGCGCGAGCGCGACTCCGTGCAGAACGAACGATGCAGCCCAACTCCAGGGGAGCGGCTCCCTGCGCCCCGCCGAAGCAAAAAGCGGTACTCGTTCAGCAGGGATATCGAGGCTTGTCATTCTGCGGCAGAGCTTGCCTGTGCGCTGCGTATTGCGCAACCGGCAGCTATGTAATACACTGCGGTCATGAAAGTCATGACGGTTCGCTTGCCAGATGCCATGGCCGCTGAGATCGAGGCGGAGTCACGCGCGCGCAATCTATCCAAGTCGGATATCGTGCGGGAGCGCATCGAGCGCACAAAGCCCAAAGTGTCATCTGCCCTGGCTGATATCGCCGATCTCATCGGCTCCATTGATAAAGGCCCAGGGGACGTCGGCGCCCGCAAGAAACACTATCTGCGGCAGGGCTATGGCCGTAAGCCCTATCGTTGATTCAAGTTTTCTTACAGCGCTCCTGATGCGTCGCGAGCGCGATCATCAGTGGGCCGTGAGCGAAGGCGCCAACCACCCGGCGGTATGGCACACGGTCGAAGCCGTGCTTTCCGAAACCTTGTACCTGACCGGCCCTGAAGGGGCGGAGTCCCTCGCCGCCCTGCTGCGGCGGAACAGGCTGGTCGTCTCCTTCGAACTATCTAAGCACCACGAAGCCGTGTTTTCCCTCATTCGAAAATACGAGGACGTGCCGATGAGCCTTGCAGACGCCTGCCTCGTGCGGATGACGGAAATTCTGCCCGATCCCCTGGTGCTCACAACGGATTCCGATTTCCGCATCTACCGGCGGCACAGCCGGCAGGTGGTTCCCTGCGCCATGCCGCGCTAACTCTGCACGGAGTGTGAGCGTTCGCTGCGCGGGTCGAGCTCGAAGGCGGCCGGGGAGGCCTGTGGAGGCATTGGTTCGTACGCTTCGTGGTGTGGCGGGGACGCAGTGGTTCGAATGCGGGCGAGCGTGAACAGCGCAAGCCCGACATGCACGACCGCTGTGTAAAGGAACAGCGTGGGCATGCCGAAGCTGTCTGTGACCGAGGCGGCTATAACGGGCCCGGCAACCGAGGCAGCCGCGTTGATCAGCAGCAGCGTGGCAGAGGCTTCCACGAACCGTTCGCGCGGCAGTTTGTCATTGCTGTGCGCGACCGATAGCCCATAGATCGGCAGCACCGCCATCCCGAACAGCGCAACCAGCGCCAGCGTCAGCCAACTGCTGCTTCCGCTGAAATACCACATCGCCAGGCCCAGCAGGGCCGCGCAGGCAGAAGCGCCCGCGATGATGATACGGCGATCCATACGGTCGGACAGACGGCCGACGGGCACCTGGATCAGCGCGCCGCCCAGGGTGAACGCGCTCATGAATCCGGACAGCAGCCCGCGCGTAAGGTGCTGGTCATGAGCGTACACTGGCAGGAAGGTCCAGCAGGCGGCGTTGGCGAATCCCACCGCGATGCAGCCCGCCACCCCCACGGGCGAAATCCGGAACATCTGTACCGGCCTCAGCTCGGGCACCTCCACGGCGCGCGGCTGCGGCAGTCGTGTCAGCCCGAGCGGGATGAGGCACACCGCGTAGAAAATGGCGCTCAGAATGAACAATGTGGAACTGGAGGGCCGGCCAGCGATGAAGGTCCACTGGCCGACAATCAGCCCGACAAAATTCACGACCATGTAGGAGGCAAAGATGCGGCCGCGGGTCTGATTGGCGGCGCGGTCGTTCAGCCAGCTCTCGATCACCATGTAGATGTTGGCGGCGGCGAAGCCGAACAACGCGCGCAGCACGATCCATGCAGGCTCGGTCACCGCAAGCGACATGGTGAGGACCGCCGCTGTGGCAATGCCCGCGGCCGCTGCGAAGGTGCGACTGTGACCGACGCGCGCCAGTAGACGCGGCCCGGCATAACAGCCGACGATGAAACCCGCGAAATAGGCCGAGCCGATCAGGCCAATGGCGAAGTCAGAGAAGTGCGCCAGGTGCGCGCGCACAGGGAGCAACGTACCTGTCAGGCCTTGGCCGCCCAGGAACAGCAGCGTGGAGACCAGAATGGCGCCGACGGAAAAGAGCTGCGACATGGGTGTTTGGAAACGGGAATCGGTACGGCGCTCGCTAGCAATTCATTGCGGCGAAATCAAAGCGGGACGTTCGATCAGCGGAAGTTTCATCTTGTGGAAAACGCCAACCTGCGCGAAACACCTTCTGTCCGGACCGGCTACATCCCTCGACAAGCAATTCACCATATCATCTCTCGATGCCTGACCGTGTTGAACAGCGCTATCGCGCATTGGTGGCGCATGGCGAGCTTAAGAGGGATTCGGCCCAGGAGCGCGCCGTCAAACGGTTACAGGCGCTGGCGACAGAACTGCGGCGCTATCGGCCTGCGCGGCCGCTGTTCTTCCGCCGGCCGGAGTCCCCGAAGGGCCTCTATCTCTGGGGCGACGTTGGCCGCGGCAAATCCATGCTGATGGACTTGTTCTTCGCCGCGGCTGCGGTTCGGCCGAAGCAGCGTGTCCATTTCAACGCCTTTATGGTCGAGACCCATGCGCGCATCCACGCTACCCGGCAGGCGGGCGCGGACGATCCGATCGCACATGTCGCGCAGCAAATTGCGCGCGAGGCCACGCTTCTGTGCTTCGACGAATTCCAGGTCACCGACGTCGCCGATGCCATGATCCTGGGTCGGCTCTTCGAGCAGTTGTTCGAGGCGGGCGTGGTGATTGTGGCAACCTCCAATATTCCGCCCGAGCGTCTCTATGAAGGCGGCCTCAACCGGCAGCTCTTTCTGCCCTTCATCGCGATGCTGCAGCAGAGGCTGGATGTTATCGAGCTGAATGGGCCGGTGGATTACCGGTTGCAGCGCCTCTCCCAGCTAGACACCTACATCACGCCGCTGGGTCCGGAAGCCGATAAACGCATGGATGCCGCGTGGCGAAAGCTGACAGACCAGCCGCGGGGCGTGCCCGAAACCTTGCTCGTGCTTGGCCGGAAACTCCGCGTGCCGGAGGCCGCGAAAGGCGTGGCGCGTTTTTCGTTCGACGACCTGTGCCGCAGGCCGCTCGCCGCGGCCGATTACCTCGCCATCGCGTACCACTTCCACACGGTGATGATCGACCGCATTCCGATGCTGGCCCCTGCGCAACTCGACGAGGCGCGGCGGTTCACCCTCCTCATTGACACGTTTTACGATGAAAATGTGAAGCTCATCTGCTCAGCCGCGGCCCCGCCAGACGCACTTTACCAGGAAGGCGAGGGCGCGGACGCGTTCCGCCGCACGACCTCGCGCCTTATGGAAATGCAAAGCGAGGATTATCTGAAACACGGCCATGCGATTCATGTTGCGACGGTTGAACC